>JBAYYO010000302.1:0-3235 GCA_041672985.1 Syntrophomonas sp.
ACCCAGGGTGCTATAGTTACTGACCCTCGTACAGCTGTGCAGATAATAGTTACTGAGTATGGCATAGCTGACCTGAAGGGCAAAAGTACCTGGGAAAGGGCGGAAGCTCTTATCAATATAGCCCATCCTCAGTTTAGGGATGAACTGGTTCAGGCTGCCACTGACATGCATATCTGGAGGGTGTCAAGGGGACGGGGTTGTTGACAACATTGTGTTGTCAACAACCCCGTCCCCTTGACACCCTTTTATTTGGGGGGGGATAACATTACTATACGATATATTGTGGGAAGATCCGGCAGCGGTAAAAGCGAACGAGTATTGCAGGAAATAAAGCAGAGCCTGGAAGCGGGCGGGGAAGATCACCTGATCCTGCTGGTTCCCGAACAGTTTACTCTGCAATCGGAGCGCGACCTGATTACAAAACTAAATCTGCCCGGGATTATCCGGGTAGAAGTTCTAAGTTTTACCAGGCTGGCCACCAGAGTTTTCAGTGAGGTGGGGGGATTGACCAGAACCCTGCTTAATGAACAGGGTAAAAATATGGTCTTAAGAAAGATGATCGATGAGGTTGCCCGGGGGTTAACCATATATAAAAAGGCTGCCGCTCAAGAAGGCTTTGTTCCGAAACTGGGCGAATTGCTGTCCGAATTGAAAGGGCGGGATATATCTCCCGCGCAGCTCCGGGCCAGCATGGATGGAGAAGATGAGCTTATCATCAAACAAAAGATAGGTGATATTGCCCTCATTTATGACCACTTTAACCAATATCTGCGGGAACGCTATCTGGATACCGATGACTACCTCAACCTCCTGATCGAGAAAATTGAATCAGCCCGATTTCTGAACAATACCAGGATATGGCTGGATGGCTTCTCCACATTTTCTCCGCAGAGCCTCAAAATTATTGATAAACTTATGTTTATGACCCGGGAAATCACTATCAGCCTGACTCTGGATTACAAGAACCAGTCCCGGGATAGAGATTTGTTCAGTCTATCCCGGCGCAGCTTCCGTAAGATACAGGCCATGGCGCGGGAACGCGGTTTACCTGAGGAAATAATTAACCTGGATAACCAGAATACGGCTGGAATTAAGAACCCTGCCATCATGCACCTGGAAAGAGAACTTTATGCTTATCCAGGCCGGCGTTACCGTGAAGAGGTTGAGGGCATAGAACTGTTCGCCGCTGCCAACACCAACAGCGAGTTGGAATATGCTGCTGCCCAGATCGTGGAGCTGGTGCGGGATCGAGGCTGGAGATGGCAAGACATTGCAGTTGTCTGCAATGATATGAGCAATTACGGCCCCCTGATTAAAAGAGTTTTCAATGAATATAAAATTCCCGCCTTTATGGATCAGAAAAGGGATATCATGAACAACCCCATTATTAAGCTGATTTTATCGTCAGGGGAAGTAATCAGACGGGGATACCGCTATGAGGATGTCTTCTCGTTCCTCAAGACCGGTTTTAGCGGCCTGGAAAACGATCAGGTGGAGAGACTGGAGAACTTTGTACTCCAGTATGGCATCAAGGGTCAGCGCTGGCAACAGGAATTTTTCCTGGATAATCAGGAGTCCAGCGTCGAATTAAATAAATATAGAGAAGCACTGGTAATTCCGCTGCAAAAGCTGGAAAAAAAGGTGAGTGGCAAAAACACCATCACCGCTATTTGCAAGGCGCACTATGAGTACCTGATCGACATAGGAGTTCAGGCCCGCTTAGAAACATGGATAGAAAAGATGAACGACCAGGGCCGATTTGATGTAGTACGTGAGAATACACAGATATGGAATATAGTCCTGGATATTTTTGATCAGATGGTGGAGATACTGGGGGAGCAACAAGTTACCCTCAAAGAGTACCTGCGCATCCTGGAGGCAGGTTTTATATCCCTGGAAGTGGGAATAATACCCACTACTATTGATCAAGTTCTGGTGGGGAATATTCAGAGATCCAAGAGTCATGACATTAAAGGATTGTTGGTTTTAGGCGTCAATGATGGAGTTATACCCTCTGGTCCGGAGGAAGAAGGAATATTATCTGAGTTCGAGAAAGAGTTGCTCCTGGAAAGGGGTGTGGATCTGGGGTTTGAGAGAAACAAAAAATTCACTGAAGAAAGATTTTTAATCTATACTGCCTTGAGCAAACCTCAGCATTATCTGGGCTTATCTTATGCAATGGCAGATGGAGCAGGCAAAGCCCTGCGTCCCTCTCTTTTAATCGACCGCTTCCAGCGCTTATATCCCGAACTATCGACCAACAGTGATGTGGTTAAACATCGCAGCGTTGAACTGCACCAGATATCTACGCCTGCCAGTACTTTCAAATACCTGGTTGAAAACATGCGTCTGCACCTGGATTCCAAGCCTATTGAGGATTTCTGGGGGGATGTTTACAGTTGGTACCATGGACAGGACGATTGGCAGGAGAGCTTGGCATTAATGCGGGAGGGCTTATTCCATCGCAACCAGGTTGGGATTATTGGGGCTGACAATGCCAACCGGCTCTATTCA
This sequence comes from Syntrophomonas sp., assembly GCA_041672985.1. Taxonomy (GTDB): domain Bacteria; phylum Bacillota; class Syntrophomonadia; order Syntrophomonadales; family Syntrophomonadaceae; genus PHAA01. The sequence goes on from JBAYYO010000302.1 coordinate 2,515, forward strand.
TTACCTCTATACTCAACGGTATCCCGGGTTGAGCAATTTATTAACTGTCCCTTTGCCCATTTTATTCGCTACGGCTTAAAGCCGCAGGATAGAAAGGTTTATACGGTGGAAGCCCCCGATATAGGCGAACTTTTCCACAACTGTCTGTTTTCTTTTGCCCTGCAGCTCCGCCAGGAGAATAAAAAATGGATGGAATTGGAACGAAGTGAGTCGGACCGCATTATGGATGACATTATGGATGAACTGGTACCCGCCCATAATCATGGGATATTTGCCAGCAATCATCGTTATCAATACCTGGTACAGCGCCTGAAGAGAATCAGCCGCCGGGCGGTATGGGTTTTGACCCAGCATCTGCAGCGGGGCGAGTTTGAACCACTGCAATATGAAGTTAGTTTTGGTCCAGGATGTCCTTTTCCCGCTATCGAAATTGAACTGAGAGACGGTCAGAAATTATATCTGGTGGGCAGAATTGATCGGGTTGACCTGCTGGAAGAGGAAGACGGAACTTACGTCAAAATAATTGACTACAAGTCCGGCAATCAGGATTTCAAGCTGTCCGATGTTTATCATGGATTATCCTTGCAGCTCATTATCTATCTGCAGGCGGTTTTGGCCAGTTCTGCCGGGTTGCAGAGAGGAGAACTCAAGCCGGCGGGGATATTTTACTTCAAGATAGATGACCCGTTGATCAATACCGAATCCCGCCTAATAGAAAACA
>JBAYYO010000303.1:0-3227 GCA_041672985.1 Syntrophomonas sp.
TATATTAGTTTTGAGCCTTTTAGTGTATTGGGTATTGACTACCACTTGGGATCAAGAAATATTTCCATCCGACGTTCAAAACTTAAATTATGAAAATGCGGCGGAATTAGCGTTTGATACGAGCGAAATATATCTCGCTCAGAATTCTGTTAAATTACAGCTTACCCAAGAAGACTATGCTCTTGCCTTGTGGAATTTGAGCCAAAGCAAATTTGAGCAGGTCTGTGCGGAAAACATGGTAAAACCAGATAAAAATCATATTGTACTTCGGGTTACCGAAGCAGGAACAGATGTTCACTATTCAGATATATGGGTTAAGACTATTGCCGGTCATTATAAGCTTAGATTGCGACCCCACCACATATATTATATAAGTCTGGGCATCAATCATCGCAAAATGTTCATTCCTCTTTTAACTTCTAACTCAATTAGCCTTCACGGCTAGAGGTTTGGGAAAGTTTCCGTGATAGGGAGCGCATCTGCTTAGGCGCATTATTACACTATGTGCTCACCCCTTAAGTGCGGACCCGCAACTTGTCATATCTTCACCTATATTCTATAATTTCCATATATATAGTGGTATTTGAGTACAAGAAAGGATGTTGGTTTTTGTGAACAAAGCAACCGGGCAGGTCTTGGCTGTAAATATCTCCGAAAAACGGGGAATAAAAAAGCACAATATTAATGAAGCCTACATCAAATCGGACTGGGGTATCGAATCAGATGCTCACAGCGGAGACTGGCATCGTCAGATAAGCCTTTTGTCCCTTTCCAGTGTAGAAAAAATGCGGGCGTTGGGAGCGACAATTGATTATGGTGATTTTGCCGAAAATCTAACCGTGGACGGCATTAATGTAGCAACCTTGCCTATCGGTACGTTATTGCAGATAGGCGAAGTTAAAATGGAGGTAACCCAAATCGGTAAAGAGTGCCACAATAAGGCTTGTGCTATAAAAAAGCAGGTTGGAACATGTGTTATGCCTGTTGAAGGCATTTTTGCACGTACCCTGAGTTCTGGTTGGGTGAGAGTCGGCGACAAGGTAGAAGTATTGGAATCATAAACATACTTGACATATCCCATAGGATTTATGTATATTTAATTTGTGGTTCCTTAGAGGGGAGCCCTGGGGAAGGAGTGGAAATCATTAATGTCCCAACCATCCGTTTTTAAAAATTATCCTATTATCTCTTACGATAAAGGTGTCGTTGAATATAAGGAGGATGCAGTCGTTCAAGAGACCCCCTTAACCCTCTTCCTTAATCATGTAGAGTTAGCCACCATGGTCTGTTCTCCCGGGGGATATAAAGAACTGGGGGTGGGATTTTTGCTTACTGAAGGGTTGGTGCAAAAACCTGCTGATATTTTGCAAATCTCGGTTCGAGAGGAAGAAGGATTGTTGTGGATTGAGACCAAGAATGAAATACCCCAGACCAATAATTTTCTACGGCGTCATATAGCCAGTTGCTGTGGCAAGAGCCGCGCCGGTCTTTATTTTATTAACGATGCCCGTCAGCTTAAACCTATTGTAGCAGATGTACAATTTAATGCCGAGTACTTGCTGAAGATTATCAATACTTTGGAAGAGAAAGCGGCCACCTTCCACCTAACCGGCGGGGTGCATAGTGCCGCCCTGGCAGACAGCTCGGGTTTGCTGACCATGTATGAGGATATAGGACGGCATAACGCGGTGGATAAAGTTCTAGGGTATGCTTTTCTGAATGAAATACCTACCGACGATAAATGTCTGCTCCTAAGTGGTCGGGTTGCCTCCGAGATACTAATCAAGGCAGCTCGTGCCAATATTCCCCTGGTGCTGTCCCGTTCAGCACCCACCGCTTTGACTATTGATATAGCCGAAGACCTGAATATAACTGTGGTAGGATTCGCCCGCGGCAAGCGGCTTAGTGTATACAGTCATTCTGAAAGAGTACTAATATAAGGGGGTACGTCCGTGGTTACAGAAAATAACCAAAACCTTATGGAGAAAATAAAGCAACTAAAAGAAGAGAAATCAGTATATATAATAGCCCATTTTTATCAGCGCGGTGAGATACAGGATATTGCCGACTTTGTAGGTGATTCTTATGCCATGGCGGTAGCAGCCAAAAATTCGCCTTTGGATACTATATTGGTAGCTGGCGTTGATTTTATGGCTGAATCGGCCGCTATCTTGTGCCCCGGCAAGACTGTCTTGTCACCGGAGATGGCTGCCACTTGTCCGATGGCCAACGATATTGAAATAGCTGATGTAGTTAAGTTCAGGCAGGAACATCCAAACGGACTGGTAGTCAGCTATGTTAACACCCCGGCATCAGTAAAAGCAGTCAGTGATATTTGTGTCACATCTTCCAATGCAGTCAAAATAATTGAGAAACTGCCCCGGGATGCACAAATATTGTTCATCCCGGATGAGAATCTGGGGCAATACGTAGCCAGTAAATTGGATCGCAGTTTGGAACTTTATCACTCCAGTTGTCCTACTCATGCCAAGGTCACCAGAGAAGATATTTTGCAACGCAAAGCTGAATACCCAGATGCTGAGGTTGTAGTTCATCCCGAATGTGACCCGGAAGTAGTTGCCCTGGCTGATTATGTAGGCAGCACAGCTGGAATAATTGATTACACTACCAAGTCTGCCCGGGATAAGTTCATTATCGGCACCGAGGCCGGGGTTATGCATAAAATCAACCAGCTTAGTCCGGACAAAGAACTCATTCTGGCCGACCGGGAGTTGATTTGTCCGAATATGAAGAGCATTACCTTGAATAAAATCGTCTACTCATTAGAGACAATGCAGACAGTGGTCACAGTTCCGGAAGATATCCGTTCTAAAGCCGCCATCGCCTTGGAAAAAATGATTGCTTATGCATCATGAGTATCCTGGGAAGGGGATTCATTTGTTAATATTTATAACTATGATTCCACTGCGGCGAAAAGTATTATTTATAGATTATAAACCGTCGGGGAGACTTCAGTCTCCCCCAATACCGCCATCATCTGGCTAACCGGAGACTAAAGTCTCCTCTACAGATAACTCCTCTACAGATAACTCCTCTACAGATATCAAAATTGGGGTTTTCGCAGTGGAATAAACTGTCGTAAATACAGGTTGTTATTAGTACAGGCGAAATGCTTGTCTGCAAATCATTTTTAGTTAGAGGGGGGAGCAGGAATGAAGTTGTCCACCCGCGGCAGGTATGGACTTCGGGCTATGATAGATATCGCC
>JBAYYO010000304.1:0-3213 GCA_041672985.1 Syntrophomonas sp.
ACAAAAATAAACGGCCTCAGTCCGAGAGATGGAGTATCGAACAAAGGTCGCTTAGTTTTATTATGGGTCTGTCTACTTGACAGGATGCAGTTAGCTGTCCGTTTGGGACAAGGGGACAGTTAAGCTGCCACCCTAGAGTTTCTTACTTGATCTAGATACGTAGATAATCCTTTATGACCTCCAGAAACTGTTTGCCGTATTTCTTTAATTTATTTTCTCCTACCCCGGTAATAGTCAACATTTCGTATTCGTCCCTGGGTAAACGTTGGCTCATTTCCTTTAAGGTACTGTCGTGGAATATTACATAGGGAGGCATTCCTTCTCGCTGTGCAATCTCTTTGCGCAGCGAGCGCAGTAATTCGAAAATATCACTTTCAGCAGCTACCGGCTCAGGAACATGGGGCATCCTGACCATGACCCGGGCCTGTCTTCTGAGGACCGGGCCCGCTTTCGGGCTAAGGTGTACAACTGGATACTGCCCTCCGGTGTTATATATATAATCATCTGCCTCTAGCATATGCATCAGCTCTACTATGGCAGGTATAGTCATTTCCTTCATAATGCCGTAAGTAGATAAGCGATCGAATCGCAGCTGTTGTATCCTTTTGTTCCTGGAGCCCTTGAGCACCGAGGCCACCAGGGTCATGCCGTATTGTTCGTTCATTCTTTTCATACAGGAAAATATTTTCTGGGCTTCAATGGTGACATCCTTAATATCGAATTCCTGGCTGCAGTTGGCACAATTGCCACAATGACCGGAAGCATCCTCTTCACCAAAGTAGTTTAATATATACTGCTGCAGACAGTGGGTGGTATGACAGTAATCAATCATACTCTGCAGTTTATTATATTCCCCTCTTTTTCTCTCTTCGCTTAGTTCACTATTTTCAATAAAGTACTTCTGGGTTTGAACATCCCCCGGGGCATAAAGCAGAATACAGTCGGCCGGTTCATTGTCACGCCCGGCGCGGCCTGCTTCCTGGTAATAAGCTTCGATATGGCGGGGCATATTGTGGTGAATTACATAACGGACATTGGATTTGTCTATACCCAGTCCAAAGGCGTTGGTGGCTACTATAACGCGGATTTCATCATACAGGAAGTCTTCCTGGTTTTGATTCCGTTCCTCCTTATCAAGCCCGGCATGATAGCGCCCTACCGAATACCCCCGAGACTGCAGGTGTTCGTACAGAGCATCTACCTCTTTGCGGGTAGCAGCATAAATAATGCCGGCCTGTTCGGGATGGCTCTTGACATAGCTGCTTATAAAATTGGTCTTGTCTACCCCTTTGGCAGCCGATAAATGCAGGTTGTCACGTTTGAAACCGGTCACATAAATATCCGGGCTGGACAATTCCAACATTTTGGCTATATCCTCCCGCACCCGCAGGGTAGCGGTGGCAGTAAATGCAGCTACGATGGGACGTTCAGGTAGTTCCGCAATCCAGGGGGCAATGTCCAGATAAGCAGGCCTAAAATCATGTCCCCATTGGGAAACACAATGGGCCTCATCAATAGCAAGCATAGATATGGAAAGTTTTTGCAGAAGGGAGGTGAACTGCTCCGAGGCCAACCGTTCCGGAGCCACATAAAGAAGCTTGTATCTTCCCTGACTAGCCTCTGCCATACGGGTCCGAATCTCACCAATGGACATGGCGCTGTTGATAAATGCCGCCGGGATGCCCAAAACATTTAAAGCATCGACTTGATCTTTCATCAGGGCAATAAGTGGCGAAATAACCAGGCTAACACCTGGCAATAGCAGTGCCGGAATCTGGTAACAAACTGATTTTCCGCCCCCCGTAGGCAGCACCCCTAATGCATCCCGACCTTGTATAATGCTATTTATAATGGCTTCTTGCCCAGGTTTGAATGATTCGTAACCAAAGTACTTTTTTAGTGCTGTCTTGATATTCACAGTCACAATGCTCCTTAACCATTATCAATGCTGGAAAAAAGCCGGTCTGAGGGGGGACACGGGGACAGGTTTAGTGTCCCCCCTGTTCTCTTTTAAAATCGCAGTATATTTCCCCAGGGGGGGACACTAAACCTGTCCCCGTGTCCCCTAGATTACTGCCCTATCAAAGGTTTTTCTTTCCTTGAATTCCTCCTGTTTGCCGGCGTTCCATTGATCCACCGGACGCAGATAGCCTACTATCCGGGAGTATACTTCACAGGAGGTGCTTTTACCTTCTGCTTCACACAACGGGCATTGGTAGTTTTCGCCCCTGATATAACCATGCTGCGGGCATATACTGAAAGTAGGCGTAATAGTGAAATAGGGCAATCTGAACTGGTCACATACTTTCTTGGCCAAATTCTTGACTGCCTCGATTGATGATACCGATTCGCCCAGGAATATATGGAAGGTTGTCCCGCCGGTATAAAGCACCTGCAGCTCATCTTGAATACTTAGGGCTTTAAACAGGTCATCAGTATAGTTCACCGGTAATTGCGTGGAATTGGTGTAATAAGGCTGGGCACCGTTTTTCACTTCGGGTTCATTGGCCACTTTGATGTCCGGATAGCGTTCTTTGTCCTTGCGCGCAATGCCATATGATACCCCTTCGGCCGGTGTCGCTTCCAGATTGAATATGTTGCCGGTTTCTTCCTGATAGATACTCAAACGATCGCGCATGTAGTTCATCACTTCTTTGGTAAATTCCCGGCCTGCTTCACTGGCGATGTTTTCGCCTATGAAATTAAGGCAGGATTCGTTCATACCCACCAACCCGATAGTGGAAAAATGGTTTTTCCAGTATTGTCCGAAGCCTTCCTTGACCGCCCGCAGATAAAACTGGGAATAGGGATATAGTCCATACTCAGTGAGACTTTCTAACATCTTGCGTTTTATTTCCAGACTATCCCTGGCCAGATCCATGGTTTCCTCCAGGCGCTGGAAATATTCCTGCTTATCCCGGGCCAGATAACCCAGTCGACTCATATTAATAGTTACGACTCCAATCGAACCGGTGAGCGGATTGGCACCGAAAAGCCCGCCGCCTCTTTTCTTAAGTTCACGGTTGTCAAGCCGCAAGCGGCAGCACATGCTACGTGCATCCTCAGGACTCATATCTGAGCCGATAAAGTTGGAGAAGGAGGGGATGCCATATTTGGCAGTCATTTCCCATATCTTATTGTAACTGGGATTCCCCCAGTCGAAATCTTCCGTTATGTTATAGGTGGGGATAGGGAAGGTAAAGACTCGCTCCT
>JBAYYO010000305.1:0-3211 GCA_041672985.1 Syntrophomonas sp.
TCATGTATGGTTTGCCATTTATTGGGCAAACTATGCTCGACAATAAAATAAAGGGGAAATCCATTTACACAAAGTTATACACATACCCTAATAATTCTTTCTTCCATATGCCCATACAAGCCAAATGCCGTCTACTAAAATTGCGCCCTCCCAAATGAAAGTTGCAATTGTTGTTACTCGCCAGGGTGTTGATGGAACAGTATGTGTCTGTTTACCGTTTACGGGGGCTATTGTGTATATTTCGCTATAAGTGGCATTAGTCCAACGATCTCTTTCCCATTTGATGACCGCTGTACTTGTTGACTTGGAGGCCGTAATTTCCCACCGTGTAAACCAGGCACCTATCAATAATAATGCAATAAGCAATGGAACAAACCATCTGCGTTTATAAATCGCGTGGCTACCTCCTTTATGTTAGTCGTGTTCTACATTCTCGCTATGCACTTTGCCCTAATTGACTTTTAAACATAGTTAGCCATTAGGTAGATTTTAGATTCCGATAATGCCTATTGATATTGTGCCTTTGCCTCTTCAACATCAATGTTCTTCTGAGCCAGCAACTGTTCGCGAAGTGTATCGTATTTAGCATTGATTTGATCAACCTGGGCTTGGGGATAGCCACTAAATCCCCTGCTAATCAGGTTCTCAATGAGTGCTTTTTTCTCCTCCTCGTTTTTGCGATTAAGCACTGCAAGATCATAGTCATATTGTAGTTCGATTGCTTTTATTTTTGATGCTAGAGCTGCTGCCCGATCTTCATCTGAAGGCGATGTAACTGTGGGCTGAGTTGAGGATGGATAACTAACTACAGGAGTAGGAGTGTAAGTTGGCACATATGTTGGTACAAAAGTAGGTATGTATGTCGGTGTTGAAGTCGAGCTTGTCACTAAAGTGCCATTATTATAGTATTGCGGATAACTAAGTCCAGAAGAAGTGCAGAACGTACCAGATCCGTTAGGTTTACCGTTTAGAAAGGTCCCTATATATTTTCTGCCATTGGCCCAATAATAAGTACCTCGGCCATTCATTTTGCCGTTCACGAATTCGCCTACATACTTGTCACCATTTGCATAACCACTTGCCCAAGAGAAAGTGCCTTGCCCATTAGGAATGTTATTTGCCCACTCGCCCACATATTTATCACCATTTGCATAGGTCATGGTACCTTGACCCTCACGAACGTTTTCCGTCCACTCGCCCGTATAATTGGAACCATCTGCCTCAACCTGAGTTCCTTGTCCGTTTCGATAACCGTTCTTCCAATATCCTTCGTATGTGAGTAAATTTGGGATAATTACGGTACCATAACCGTCGTTCCTACCATATTTAGTTTCCCCTACGTATCTAAATCCTAATGAATCAGTGGTGTCCACTTTTATGGTTCTACCTTGTATATCCACTGAGTTAGTGGCTTCATTCCAATTGACAGTGCAATTCATAGTTTCTGCTACAAATCTAACGGGAACCATAGTCCTTCCGTTTACTGTCGTGGCAGGTACATCCAATAATACTGTGGTTCCGTTTACTAAAGCTTCCTTGTTATCGATCTGTAATTGTATAGTTTTATCCGCTCCTACGGCCAAAACGGTGTTTTGGCTTCCGTCCCAGGTCACTATTGCCCCAATAGCTTCAAAAATAGCCCTTAAGGGTACTAGAGTTCTTCCTTTTTCGACCACCGGAGGAACATCGAGGTACAACTGCGTTCCCTCGATGCTAACCGTCGGAACATCCGCCGCGGCTATACCAACACTCGCTGACAACAGTATCCCAGTTAACAATAAAACCAATATGCTTTTCTTCAAAATAATCCCTCCTGTTACTTTTGCAAACCTATAACCCAACTTAAACAGAAAACTGCCCCTCTTGGCAGTCATTCTAGTGAAAATAGGTTATTAATATTAGTACGAATAAGGTATGGATATGCAATTCTGTCCTTCTGTATTACCAATATTCTCTTAAAACATCCATATTCCTGCAATAATATGATAATAAAGCAATTAATTACAATTTAAAGAAACAACCTTAAACTGCGTTATAATGTTATACAAATGCATTATAATGTTCTTATAAAGTATTGCTATGTATAAAAATGGTTTACACTACATACAGGAGGTGCTAATCAATGGATAAGGTTTACACACCGCAACAAGTTGCAGAGATACTCAGCATTACCGAACGGACTGTTTTGATTTGGCTCAGAGCCGGTAATTTGAAGGGGGTGAAAGTTGGAAAGTATTGGAGAGTTATGGAGAAAGACCTGGAAAATTTCTTAGAGCAGAACAAAGCGGACAGTACAAAGTAACCCAAAAACATAATTGGCAGCCAGGCCACCGCTGCGAACGAACAACCTGACTGCCCCTAATGACACACCCCCACGAGGCCATGTCACTACTAATATACCATAGAGAAAGAACAATTATTAAGGAGGATATTTTAATGGTAGACGATCGATTTATTGGGACAATCGAGGCACTTGCTTATATAGCTCCGCTAAAAGAATCCATTAAAGAGATCAATGATAATAGAGAAGGGATTAGAGAGACTTTAGCCACAGCCTCTTATGAGGAAGTTCTGAAGCATGCGGAGCTGACCGAAGCGGAAGTATCCCGGGAACAGTTTAATCTTGTCACCAAATTAATGGAAGCATTTACTGATCCAGAGCAGGCAGACCATTGTCTAAGGTGTATAGACATCTACGAAACGGCAATGGATCAAGCAAACTAGAATAATGCACTAACATCCCGGAGGGGCCACCTTCCCTCCGGGTACATCACAAAAAAGGAAGCCTCTTGGAATAAGATTCTGTTAAGACCAAAAAAATTAATCAAGAAAGGGGGGTACAAAAAGGTCGAGAACTGCGAAAACTGACCATGCCGAAGGCACTCCGAAAGCAAAAAAGAACGGTAACAATGAAGGCAGTATCCGCAAACGCAAGAAGGGTCAATATGAAGCCAGGATCACCCTTGGTGTTGATTCAGAAGTAAAACCTAAACGCCAATCATTCTACGGAAAAAGTAGGCAGGAAGCATTTGATAAGATGACCCTCGCATTAACTCAGGTAAGGGCAGGAACCTTTACTGAACCAAACCAGGTTACTGTTCGTCAATGGCTTGAGAATTGGATGGAAGTATACCAAGCAAACACCATAACCCCTAACTTCTATGTCAGGCGCCTGGACTTAATTAAGCTGCATATCAACCCCACCATGAAA
>JBAYYO010000306.1:0-3205 GCA_041672985.1 Syntrophomonas sp.
TATCCCGCAAATTCAGAGTCGAGGGAATCAAAGAACAGGAAATAACCGCCGAATATAAAGAGGGCATCCTAAAAGTAACCATGCCCAAAGCCGAACCCACCATCGAAAATAAGACCAAGATCAACATCGATTAATTAGTCACGGGGATCACAAAATGAGTTATGGGGACTGTCCCCGTAACTCATTTTTACTTCCCGGTATTTTTTTTGCCCTTGGAAGAATCCAGCCCTGGGTGAACAGAACTTTTATCCTGGGCTTTTTCCATCTCGGTTGGTGGGCCTTCATTATCGTTTTTTTGAAGATTGGAACTTTTATCTGGTTCTTTAATTGCACCCTTATTAGTGTTAGCCTTATTATTCCTTTTTTCGAGAGCCTTCTGCATACCCTTATTCATGTCCTGCTCAACATTCTGCTTAAATTTTTCATCCCTATTATCTTTGCTCTGGGCAGACAAAGGAAAATTCTGATCGGTAATCTCCTGCTTAAGACTTCCATCGGCCATTGCTTTATCGACAATTACTTCGACCGCCTCATCCACCTTTTGGCCGGTGAAATTAGACTGCTGCAGCATTTCTTCCCCCTTGACATCCAGGGCACGTGCAGTTACAACTCTATTCCACCTGTTTATACCCAGCTCTAACGATGAGGATACCTGAGCGTAAGCCTTGACCGAAAAGAAATCCAGCGTCCCCAGGGTTAGAGACAGTACTATAAGGGCCATGAGCGCATAGTTTCTTATCGAAGAGGATTTTCCATAATATATTTCTCCAACTTCGATAGGCTTTTTAATTCTGGTCCGTTCAAATTCTCCCTGCGGGGTCAAAATAATTGCCTGACCATTTTTATTTTCCATTACAATACCTTTGATTCGAGCCATGGTTCTCCCTCCCTCGGTGCTGGCAAGACATACGGTTTAAGATATTCCAGGTCATGAACATGGATAAGCACCGCCGCAATAATATACTTTCGATATCTATCCAGAATATTGCGGTTCAAATAAAATCTCTCCTCCAAGAGTTTATGGGGCAACATCCCTTTTGTAATCAAATACGCACTTAGTTCACTATCCTGAGCTATTAACAGAGCAACTCTCTGGGCTTGCTCCCTGGTTTTGGACTGCCGCGGCGATACATTGGCCAACACCTCAAAGTTCAGATCAAAATTGGCCAACAACTCCTCAAATACTTTTATCTCCTGTTTTCGAGCCATATCATCAATAATATCCTCGTAGAAAACAGCTTCTATCCCGGCCGATAAAATATCCGTGTCGAGCTGGGAGAGCGCAATACTGGGATGGCGTTTTTCCTTTCTCAATCCATCTATAGTTCGATTCCTAATCGCCTGGCCCAGATATACCATGAATGGCCCCCGATCTGGATTGTAATTATCCAGCGCATCGAGAATTACATGCGGAATAATTGCTGCTTCCTCATCATCGGAATTTATATATTTCCCACATGTTTTAGATATGACCCGCAGGCAAAACTGTGATATGTGATCATAAACATCATCTAAGGCATTTTTGTCCCCGGCTTGATATCTTTGGATACAAACATTTATGTGCTCATTTATTTCGTTTTTTCCCGGACTAAACATCACTGTCCTCCTAGAACCCCCCCCTGGCTAATATGTGAATTCTAACATACAGTGTTAGAATTCACATCATTATGAAAATAGGGCTACTGAGTGCAGCCCTATTATTTAAGGTTTCTAACTATTAATTGTTGAGATAGCGGATTTCTCTTACTCCTGGTCTTCTGCGGATGTTATTCTTACTACTACGCCCATGCCATCTTCAACAGTTATCTTGACCTTATGGCCCTTGTTAATTTCACCAAGCTCGTCAAGATCATCAATTTGCTCTCCGTTAATGTATACATCAGTATCCTAGTCAACAGTTGTTATCCTAACCAGAACAGCTTTGTCATCCTTAATAAAGATCCTTACCCGACTGCCTTCCTCAATATCATCCAGATCCTCAAATTCCTGGCCATCTACAAATACCACGGTATCTTCATCAGCAACCACATCAACATCTTTGCTGCCGGTATTTACAGTAATAGTATACTCGCCATCCGCATCGGGAGTTGATATTGCTTCCAGAGTTCCAGTAACTTTAGAATTGGAAAACCGGTGTAGAACATTGTCTTCCAGGTTGCCCAGCATGACTGCCATTTCGCACCTTTTTACCACCCGATTGGGGGAGAAGTTACCTGTTAAATCACCGTTTACCAGACCCAGACTATGCATATTTCGGACTATTTCCCTATACTGTGCCGGTATCTCTTGCCAGTCTTTAAATTCCTTTTTGCTTTGAGGAATACTATCAATATCATCCGTGATTCTCGCTAAATAAAGGCAAACTTCATAACGCTTGATGCCCTGGCGGGGGTTAAAGTTCTTCAGCTCACCCTCCAGGATCATTCCGTTCTCATAAGCGATTTGAACATATTTCTTTCCCCAGTCAGGTATTTTTTTCAGCAGTCCCTCATCCTCAAAAAACTCTTCCGTATCTTCATCAAGCGTGTAATCTGTTAGATCTACGCCTTCAGCATTCAGCAGCATAACAACTGCCTCCAGATGGGTCAGCGGCTGATTGGGATTGAATCGGCCCTTTTCATCACCATTAACAAATCCCAGTGCGGTAGCCTCCATGACCGCTTCGCGAGACCATTCTTTCTCCATGTCTTTGAAGCCGAGGTTCGTATTCCTAACAATATTGTTGACGGCAGCCTTATTTTTGTTACCATGGCCCTTTACGTCCGACTTACCTTGGTCTTTGGCGCTTGCCACTCCGGTGCAAATACCCAGAATAAACAAGGCCAGGATAGCAATACTCAGTCTCTTTCTCATCTCACCACTCCCTTTTTGTTTTGTCATCTATTAATACGAAACATTAAGCAGCAAAAGTGAGGTCAAATAATAAAAAAATACCTTCTATTTACCGCAACGAACTCAGCCGTCACAAAAGTGTCACCATGGTGCGGTTATATGGCAGCAAGGTGACACTTTTGTGACAAAGTTTAATTATGTGGTAAAACTGGCTGAATATAAATTTAATTAATAATACGCACGGTGTGGGGTTTCTTTGGTAGTTTGAGGCTTATATTTTATTATTTCGAGGACATTGGCACGCAACTTGCGTTTAATATTGTTAAAAGTTTCACTAAGTAAAAATTATAAAAAAGGAGATGCTAATAATGAA
>JBAYYO010000307.1:0-3198 GCA_041672985.1 Syntrophomonas sp.
CATGGAAAACAGTTATAATTTCAAATCGATTGAGCCTAAATGGCAAAAGTTCTGGGAAGAGAGCCAACTTTTTAAAGTTTCCGCAGAACCTGACCGGCCCAAGTACTATAATTTGGAAATGTTTCCTTATCCCTCCGGCAATCTGCACATGGGACATGTCCGTAATTACGCCATCGGCGATGTAGTGTCCCGCTTTAAAACCATGAACGGCTATAATGTCCTGCATCCCATGGGTTGGGATTCTTTTGGCTTACCGGCCGAGAACGCCGCTATCAAACACGGACACCATCCGGCCCGCTGGACATACGCTAATATCGAAAATATGAAGGAGCAACTAAAAACCCTGGGTATAAGCTATGACTGGGATCGCGAGTTAGCAACCTGCAAACCGGATTACTATAAATTTACCCAATGGATGTTCTTAAAACTCTACGAAAATGGTCTGGCTTATAAGAAAAGTGCCGCCGTTAACTGGTGTCCCTCCTGTCAGACAGTTCTGGCCAATGAACAGGTAGTGGAAGGCGCCTGCGAACGCTGTGAGACAACCGTAACCAAGCGACAATTGGCCCAGTGGTTTTTTAAGATAACTGACTATGCTCAGCGGCTCCTGGATGATCTGGCCCTCCTACCCGGATGGCCGGAAAAGGTTAAAATAATGCAGCGTAACTGGATCGGGCGCAGCGAGGGCTGTCAATTTGATCTGCCTATCGCAGACAGCGATGAAATCCTGACGGTATTTACTACCCGTGCAGACACCGTCTTCGGGGTTACTTACATGGTATTAGCTCCCGAACACCCCCTGGTAGAAAAGATTTCCCGCGGCACTTCTCAAGAGGAGGCAGTGAGGGAATTTGTTCATAGAATGCAATTTATCAGCGATGTGGACCGCACCTCAACCGATACGGAAAAAGAAGGGGTATTCACTGGCGCTTACGCGGTAAATCCGATGAATAATCAAAAGGTCCCCATCTGGATTGCCAACTATGTATTGATGGATTATGGTACCGGAGCAATAATGGCGGTACCTGCCCATGATGAACGCGATTTCGAGTTCGCCCGCAAATACCAAATACCAATTAAGGTGGTAATCAAATCAGAAGACTCTCCCCTCGATGGAGATAAAATGACGGAAGCCTATACAGGTGATGGTTTAATGGTTAACTCCGGGGACTATGACGGTTTGAGCGTAGAGGAGGGGCAAAAACAAATTATCACCTTTATGAAAAGCCAGGGATTTGGCAAAGGTACCATTAACTTCCGCTTACGGGATTGGCTAATATCTCGCCAACGTTACTGGGGTGCCCCTATTCCTATGGTCTATTGTGAAGACTGTGGATTGGTTCCGGTACCAGAAGCAGATCTGCCGGTTCATCTGCCCGAAGATGTGGAATTCCGGCCTTCGGGAGAATCACCACTCAATTATGTGGAATCCTTTTATAAGACTAACTGTCCGGTGTGCGGAAAGCCAGCTCGCCGGGAGACTGATACCATGGATACTTTTGTCTGCTCTTCATGGTATTTTGATCGTTTCTGCGATCCTCATAATAGCAGCCTGCCTTTCAGCAAAGAGCTGGCTGATTACTGGATGCCAGTGGATCAGTATATTGGCGGGGTGGAACATGCTATCCTGCATCTTATGTATGCTCGCTTCTTTACTAAATTCTTGCACGATATAAATATGCTGTCATGCGATGAGCCCTTTACCAATCTTTTGACTCAGGGCATGGTCCTGAAAGAAGGTACCAAAATGTCCAAGTCCAAAGGCAACGTGGTCAGTCCCGAAGATATCATCGACACTTATGGGGCTGATACGGCCCGGCTTTTCATCCTCTTTGCTTCCCCGCCGGAACGAGATTTGGAATGGAGCGACCAAGGTGTGGAAGGCTCCTATCGTTTCCTGAACCGCGTATGGCGGCTGGTGACCGGCTGTGCAGAGGACATTAAGGATGTTCGTCTGCCGGAACAATTTGCCGAACTGGAGCCTGATGCTCGTAAACTGCGCTTTAAGACTCATGCCACTATAAAAAAGGTAAGTGAAGACATAGAAGAACGCTTCAACTTTAATACTGCCATCAGCGCCATAATGGAACTTACCAATATGATGTATGCTTACCGGGATCAGGATGACCAGGATTTAACCGTGCTCAAAGAAGCCGTTGATACCCTCATTGTCCTTTTAAGTCCCTTCGCGCCTCATATGTGTGAAGAATTATGGCAGGTTTGTGGTCATAAAGAAAGCATCTATCGTCAAAGCTGGCCTCGTTACGATAAAGCTGCCTTGATACAGGACGAAGTCGAAATAGCCATCCAACTTAGCGGCAAGGTGAGAGAACGTATAACCGTTCCTACCGGTATATCTAAGGAGGACCTGGAAAAGCTGGCTCTGGCACAGCCTAAAGTCCAGGAATTAATAAGTGGCAAAAATATTGTGAAAATCATTGTGGTACCCGGCAAGCTGGTTAATATCGTAGCGAAATAGGAAAAAATTACTGCCATGCTGGCAAATACAAACTATTCCCGTGTATATTTGCAGCATGGCAGTAAAATATAATGTTTTATCCGGGCCTGATAAAGTTACCCGAATTAATCAGGCTCTTCATAATAATATCTCGATCCATCTGCGGCGTTATAATATACACGATATTTTTTCTTGTTGGTGGGATCAATAAATGTTTCTTCTGTTCTTTCATATCCTGGTGGAATTTCATTGTTATTTGACATCTTAAATCTCTTATCAAAAATAAACCAAGATAGTAATGCTATTACCGCTAAAACAATTAATATTTCCATAATGATTTTAAACT
The DNA here is from genome assembly GCA_041672985.1 of Syntrophomonas sp. GTDB lineage: Bacteria > Bacillota > Syntrophomonadia > Syntrophomonadales > Syntrophomonadaceae > PHAA01. The sequence continues at coordinate 2,805 of JBAYYO010000307.1, forward strand.
CTCTCTACAACTACAGCAGTTCCATAGGCGACTACCTCTGTCATTGACTGGCCTAATTCACTGCCATCAAATCGCATCATCACGATAGCATTAGCACCCATTTCAGCTGCGTTCTGTACCATCCTGTCCAATGCCTGCTTTCTCGAATCCTCCAGCATGGCAGTATATTCGATAATTTCTCCGCCAATCAATGAGCGCAGCCCTGCTAAGATATTGCCGCCAAGTCCACGGCTGCGTACAACCACGCCAAATACTTGTCCTTTTACTTCTTTAACGTTATAACCAACCAGGTTTTCTGTTGTTGCAACGATCACAATTACATCCTCCTTAAATTTTAACTATTCTTCCCGGCATCGGACACTGTTGCGCCTAACTTTTCCTTCAAATTTTTCAG
>JBAYYO010000308.1:0-3194 GCA_041672985.1 Syntrophomonas sp.
ATGAACGCATCATTACGGTGGAAGATGCCGCAGAACTAAAATTGGGCCAGGAGCATGTTGTTAGCCTGGAGTCCCGACCGGTCAACATCGAGGGCAAAGGTGCGGTCACCATACGAGATTTGGTGCGGAACTGCCTGCGTATGCGCCCCGACCGAATCGTAGTAGGTGAGGTGCGCGGTGGGGAGGCACTGGATATGCTGCAGGCCATGAACACTGGTCATGATGGTTCCCTAACTACCGGTCATTCCAATTCTCCGCGGGATATGTTGGCGCGGCTGGAGACTATGGTAATGATGGCGGGCATGGATTTGCCTTTGAAGGCCATTCGTCAGCAGATTTCCTCGGCCCTTGACCTGATAGTACATGTTTCCCGGTTACGGGATGGCAGCCGTGCCGTCACCCATATTACTGAAATGCTGGGCATGGAGGGCGATGTAATACAATTGCAGGACATCTTTCTGTTCGATCAAACTAGTGTAGATAGCAACGGCAAAGTCATGGGAAATCATCATCCAACTGGGATCACGCCTAAGTGCTATGAGCGGATTATGACTGAAGGTGTGAGGCTGGACAAAACGATTTTTAAACCCAGTCTCGAATAATTGGAGGTTGCCAAATGGAGCTTATCATAAGTGCATTAGTATTTCTGTCCATAGTAACAGCGATTTTGGGTATTAATCGATGGAGTATCGAAAAAAAGGACAGAATTAGCCAACGGCTGGGTAGTCTGGTCAAGTCGTTCGATAATAACTCAGGCGGAGCAAAAAAGAAAAGGGACTTGGATATAAATAGGATATTCGGTGCGGTAGGGAAGAGATTTTCCGGGTTTTCCTTTGCCGATAAAATAGAAACTAATTTGGATAAAGCCGACATTTTACTCAAAGGGGAAGAATTCATAGGATTAAATATTCTCGTTGCACTAGGCGGTGGTTTATTTGGATTAGCGTTATCAGGACGTACTATGATTATAGTTTTATGCGGAGTATTGGCCACAATTATCCCCGGCTTATTTGTATATTGGCAGAAGCAAAAAAGAGCGGCCTTGTTAAGCGAGGAAATAGGCGAAACGTTGACCGGCATGTCCAACTCACTCCGAGCAGGGTATAGTTTCCAGCAAGCCATGGATTTAGTGAGTAAAGAAACTCAGGGTCCCCTTGGTAAGGAATATCGTCGGACACTGCGGGAGATAAACTTGGGTGTAACCACGGAACAGGCCTTGCAAAATCTTATAAACAGGGCACAAAATGAAGACCTGGAGCTTATGGTTTCTTCGGTTTTAATACAAAGATCAATAGGAGGCAATCTGGCGGAGGTATTTGATAAGATAGCCGATACTATTCGCCAGCGAATTCGGATGAAAGGTGAAGTGAAAGTATTAACCGCGCAAGGACGTGCTTCAGCTTGGATTATAGGATTGATGCCAGTGGCACTGATTGTGGCTATAACGTTGATTAATCCCGATTATTTAAGTATGTTTTTTAAAACTACCTTAGGGTGGATGCTTCTTGGCGGAGCAGCGGTGTCGGAACTTGTTGGATTTCTGTTCATAAATAGGATCATCAATATAGAATTCTAAGGAGGAGCCGGTATGTCACTTATATTTGTTGCTGTTGGCTTGGTTTTTGCGGCCGTACTTTGTCTGACCATATTTATTGTTAATGTTGTTGTTGGAGACAAATTGGTGCTCAAGGATCGTCTTCAGCAGATGGAGATCAAAATGACCAGGAGGAACAAGCTGGGCTTCAATGAAGAACTGCAGGAAGACTTCTCGGTTCGGATATTGAAGCCAATCAGCGGTAAGCTATCATCCGTAATTCAGAGATATACACCGGTTAAACAGATGAGCTTCATTGAACAGAGACTGGACTATGCAGGGCGTCCTTTTGATTGGACGGCCAATGATTATCTTTCCGTTCAGTACCTGACTACCATGGGAGCTGCAATAATAGCTTATTTGGTAGCGTGGTTAATGGATGCCGGAACCCTGAATGGGATTATAGCGCTTCTGGCTGGCGCGATTGGGGGTTATTTGCTGTTTGAATTAATAATTACCAATAAGATCAGCATCAGGCAAAAGGATATAGCAAGGGAGCTGCCGGATGCACTGGATATGTTGACCATCAGTGTAGAAGCCGGTTTGGGTTTTGATGCTGCTATGCAGAAGGTATCGCAAAAAGCTAAAGGACCTATCGCGGAAGAATTTAGCAAAACCTTACATGAAATGCGCATTGGCAAAACTCGCCGCGAAGCCTTGCGGGATTTAAGCAAGCGTACCGAAGTACTTGATATGAGCAGGTTCGTGGAATCGTTGGTTCAAGCCGATCAGTTGGGGGTTAGTCTGGGCAATGTATTAAGAAACCAGTCGGATCAAATGAGGGTGCTGAGGAGGCAAAGGGTTCAGGAGCAAGCTATGAAAGCACCGATAAAGATGTTATTTCCTATAATGATCTTCATAATGCCGACTATATTTATAATAATTCTAGGCCCTGCCATTATTAATTTGTCTAAGGCGTTATGAAGCCAAAAATGTATAAAATATCATGCCAACGCAGTTCGGCAGTGATTGGCGATAATATCGAAATGGCAGATAATTTTTTCTCGCGATTAAAAGGTCTCTTGGGTAGATCTGGTTTATATGAGAGCGAAGGCCTCCTTCTGTCCCCCTGCTCATCAATCCATTGCTTCGGAATGAGGTTTCCTATCGATGCAATTTTTCTCGATAAACAGTACCGGGTGGTTGCTATCCACCCTAACATGAAGCCAGGAGCTATGGCTTCCCATCGCCAGGCTCGATATGTGCTGGAACTCAAGGCCGGCGAGGCCGAGCGGCATAACCTCGAGGTAGGGGAACAGCTAAGAATTGATTGTATAAGTAGTTAGAGTTTGAAGAAAGAGATCCTTCGCTCCGCTCAGGATGACAATATTGTGTACAGGAAGACAATATTGTGCTCAGGATGAAACTGATACTGTCACTCTGAACGGAGTGAAGAGTCTAAAAAAAACTGAAAGAACCGGGCTCCTATGAAGCCCGGTTCTTATTTTTTTCAGCTTTGGCCCGCTGATCCTTGTCAAGTATCATTTTCCTGAGTCGGAGCGATTTAGGGGTTACTTCCAGGAGTTCGTCATCATTTATAAATTCCAGACTTTTCTCCAGCGACATCAGCAAAGGAGGAGTTAGGCGCAGAGCATCATCG
>JBAYYO010000309.1:0-3191 GCA_041672985.1 Syntrophomonas sp.
AAAATGAGTTAAGGAGAATCTGAAAGAGGGTAAGAGCATCTTCATTACTTGATTATCGTCCCCCCAATGAGTCAAAGGAACTGTCACCATAACTCACTATTTTGAATCTAAATATTTTGAATAATATTCAGTCTTTTTCAAACAATATTAAATGATTACTTTATTATAAATTTTAAAAAAGGAGAATTGAATTTATGAAAAACAATCCTGATGATCGTCGTGACAATGTAGAACGGATACAAAACAACATCGACAATACCCTGCAAAATATTGAGGCTGCTGAAGAAATGATTGCTGCCACCCCAGATAGGAAGACGAAAAAAAACCTGAAAGAAAAAAACTCCCGTAGAAACGAGGCATTGGACTCTATGAGACAAGAAATCCAGGATGAAGCAAGGGATAGGAAAAAGAATAAATAAAAAACCTTTTTATATTCTGTTGAAATAGCATTAACATTATCGCCATAAAAATAAAAAGCGCTGTAAATTAATTTTGCCGCGCTTTTTATTTTAAAATTAGAATTTATTATGAATTCTAATTGCCCAACTCTTATCTTAATTTACTTTCCAGATGTGGACTAAAGTTTTTTGCTATATCATTGGCTATCATAGGAAACCGAACATAAAAAGTTGTGCCTCTTTTACTGGTCTCTATGTCAATCCTGGCATTGTGCCTTTCAGCTATACCATAGCAAACTGCAAGTCCTAAGCCAGTCCCCTGCTCCTTGGTGCTAAAAAAGGGAGTACCCAATTTATCAAGAATGTCAGCCTGTATACCCAGACCCTGGTCCTGTATTGACAAGACAACCTGGTTCTCTTCCATAAATGTACTTACTTTTATGATACCTCCACCCGCGGGCATAGATTCCAATGCATTATTGATAAGATTAAGCACTAGCTGGCGGATTTCCTTCTCGTCCAGGAGTATGTCCGGTAAATGCTCCATTTCTAATTTGATACATTTATCCTGTATAGCTGCATTGGCTCGCAAAATGGGCAGGATATTTTTCATTATCGAGTTCAGGCTTTGGGGGTTTAATTCTACAATCTTGTTCTTGGCCAGAGAGATAAATTCAGTAATTATGGAATTGGCTCTATCCAGTTCTTCTATCATAAGATCAAGAAATTCTCGATCTTCACTATATTTATCTTGAAACATCTGCAAAAAGCCACGTACGGCTGTCATGGGGTTCCTTATTTCGTGGCCAATACTGGCTGCCATCCCCCCAACCAGATTAAGCCTATCCAGCCTGATTAACTCATTCTGGAGGTCCTTCTGCTCGGTGATATCCTGCATTACAACTAGCAGGCAGATTTCAGCACTAATATTTATCATCTCTATGGAAGCCAGAACTGTGCGTATTTTTCCTGAACGGGTATGAATGTTGAATTCCTCGTTGTTGAACTTGCCTCTTTTTAATAATTCAGGAAGTAAAGGTTGGTTATTCTCTGGATCCAGCCATAAATTAAGTTCCGCCAGGGTATGCCCAACCGCCTCTTCATATACATACTCTGTAACTTCCAGGAATTTTTGGTTGGCCTCTATCAGAGAATAGTTTTTCACACTTACGATAGACATCATATTAGGGCTGGAGTTGAAAGCGGTATTAAACCTCTCCTCCGACGAAATCAGTTTTTCAGCTTCTTCCCTTTTTTTAACGATTTCCCATATACCCCAAGATAATAACTTCAATTGGAAAATATCGGATTCATCATAATCGCTGGGCTTGTTGGCCACCATGGCCATTGCTACAACTGTATCATCAGTAAAGACCGGTACTGCTAAAAAGCGCTTGAGTATTGGACGCTTGATAGGAGGCCCCTTCTTATTTAGATTATCTGTTGTATAATTATTTACAATAATTGCGCATCGCTGGCGTATTGCCTCTGTCCACATAGCAGCATCCGCTATGTTAAATAATGTCATTTCGTTGTCAATATAGTCTTCACCATTCCGCGCATAGGATTGTAATTCTATAAAACTCATATCAGAATCGAAAATTCCCAGGCATCCCATTTGGCTGCCCGTTAACCTGACACCTTGCTGGCAGGCAAAATTATAGATTTCTTGAAGCGTAGCACCTCCCATCATATTCAACTTATGCAGCATTTCCAAGCGTTGAATATTTAAGTACTGTTGTTCTGCGGCGGCTTTACGTTCCTGTATATCGCGGAAATAAACAGAGATTCCGTTCCGTGATGGATAGACGCTTACCTCAAACCACTTTTGAACAGCGGACGCAAAACATTCATAATGGTTGGGTATCTTTTCTTGCATGACCTTAGCATATTCTCTCCAACTAATATGATTAGAATCAGTAAAAACCTCGTGATATTTTCGGCCTATGAGTGCTTGCCGCGGGATACCCAGCGTTGTTTCAGCCGCCCGATTCACAAAAGTAAAGCGCCACTCGGAATCAATTGCAAAGAATCCATCGGTGATGCTTTCGAGAATATCCAACTTCTCCTGTTGGGATCGCTGCAAACACTCTTCCATTCTTTTGCGATCAGATATATCCTTGACTACGCTAAGCAAATGAGGTTCGCCTTTCATATTGATTACCTCAGTTGAAAATAGAGTAGTCACAATCGGTCCCTTCTTTATGCGAAGGTTTGCTTCCAGATTACGAATTATTCCCTGCTCTTGGATTATCTCCAACATTTGTTCACGTTCAGTCGGATCTACCCATAGATCCAATTCGCTGTGGGTATGATTTATGACCTCAGTTCGTTCATATCCGCTAATTTCTAAAAAGGCGTCATTAACCTCCACAAAACGACCTTCTCTTAATGTTGAAATCGTAATTATATCAGGACTATTTCGAAAAGCCTTATAAAACTTATCCCCTGATAAACGTCTAGCTGCTGCGACTGCCTCCAGTTGCAGTTTCCGCTCCAACCCCATAGCGGCCAGGAGTTGAGCCAGCTGGACATAAAATTCCATGATATATTTGATCTTCTCCTGAGGGATAATGGGGACCTGTCGGAGTGCTTCCATATAGGCTGCTTCATCAAACCCAAACTGCCGGGCCTGCCGGAGAAAGTACTCCTCATCAGGCGGTTCATGCAGAATTTGTCCTAGGAAGATCGTGGCCAGATGCTGACCCTCCACAATTATGGGGGTGCTGAAATCCATGAGGCCATTCAGGCATTGATATCCTATATAGGATCCCTCCTGCAAATGGTCGGCAA
>JBAYYO010000310.1:0-3180 GCA_041672985.1 Syntrophomonas sp.
TTCATCCGCAGACTGCTCCGGTTCAGGTTTGACGGGAACCGATTCTCCATCACCTTGCTGGTTATCCGGAAGATTGTCGCCTGGTTTCGTATCACCTACAGCGGTGTCATTAGGATCATCGTCGGGCCTTTCAGTCCCTGGCTCCTGAGCATCAGATGGAATCTCGACCGGTGTCTGGTTCATTTCTGCCTGCTGTTGGGCCACTGCTGCTGAAACCGGATTGGTTTTGGCTGGCCGGGCCCCTGGTGGTGCCTCGCTCATTACCGGGAAAGACTCCCCTTTTAGTAAAGAATCCATAAGAATACCGGCAATCTTTTTGTCTGCCTCCCAGTAACTGGCTCCGGTGATATTATCATGATAAAAATAACCGGGCAGAGTCTGGGCCGCAATATTCTCCATATCCAACTTCTGCGCCATATTAGCCAGGTAGATCATGTCCTGCAGCGGCAGGTTGGTGCGGACATTCTCTTTGATTTCTGGAATAAGCTGGGGCAGTTTCAGTATCGTCTTGCTCTGCATCATTTCTGCCGCCAGAGCCTTGATAAACTTCTGCTGGTTTTCAGTACGGCCGATGTCGGCAGTTGCTCCGCCCCGGTAGCGCACAAAAGCCAGGGCCTGCTTGCCATCCAGGTACTGGTAACCCTTGGATATGTTTATGGCCAGGGCGGGGTTAACGGGATCAGCGTGGCGCATATTTTCTTCCACATTGATATGCACCCCTCCCAGGGCATCGACAATGTCGCCAAACCCGCCAAAATTAGTGACCACATAATAATCAACCGGCACATCGAGCAGTTTACTCACCTGCCGGCAGGCTGCCTCCGGTCCTTCCAGGTAATTAACACCGTTAATCTTGTCGTATCTCCCGGCCGAGTTCTTAATACGGGTATCACGAGGTATAGAAACCATGGCAACCTTTTGGGTATCGGGGTCTATACTGGCCACTATCATGGTATCACTGCGCGAATTTTCTTTGGCATTGCGGGCATCTATGCCCATAAACAGAATATTGATTGTTTTTCCCTTGGTTTCTTTGGTCTGCACTGATTCAAAAAATATACTATTTAAATGTCCACCCAAAACGGCCCCCAAAGCCATCATAACAGCAAAGATAATTACAAATACACCAACAGTACCTTTCTTGCTTCTAAAAATAGCCATACCCCAATACTCTCCTCCTGTGAGGGTGGGGTCAGGCTTGACTTATTGACTTATTGACATGTATACTCACCAAGCTATTCTCGATAAGTCAATAAGTCAGGCCTGACCCCACATTTTTATTGCAGCTTTGCTTCGATCTTGAGCAGCAAGTCCGCCACGCCTGCGCCGGTTTTGGCGGACACGAAGCAACTGCCGTTCTCTCGAACCGGGTCAAAGTCTATCAGATCCGCTTTGTTAAACACGGTAAGAATCTTTTCCTGCTCGGCACCCAGCTCCTGTAATACCTTTTCAACTACCTGCCCTTTTTCCATATGATCTTCGGCAGCCACATCTACTACCTGGACCAGTATATCTGCGTCCACCGCTTCTTCCAGAGTGGAACGAAAAGCAGCCACCAAATGATGGGGCAAGTTCTGTATAAATCCTACGGTGTCAGTAATAAGAACCTCCATTCCGGAGGGCAGACTAATCTTGCGAGTGGTGGTATCCAGGGTCTGAAACATTCTTGCGTCCGCCTCAACCTGTTCTGTACCACTGCGGTGAGCGCTTTTACACAGGGTGTTAAAAAGTGATGATTTTCCTGCATTAGTATAACCTACCAGCGAGATTGTTTTCAACCCGGCCCGCTGCCGCTGTTTGCGATGCAGTTGGCGGGTGCTCTCTACTTTTTGCATCTGCTTCTTAATATCCCGAATGCGCTTGCGAATACGTCTCCTATCCAGTTCCAGTTTTTGTTCACCGGCTCCCCGGGTTCCTATGCCGCCACCCAGTCGGCTCATTTCTGCCCCTCGCCCCATTAATCTCGGCAGGCGGTATTCCAGGTCAGCCAATTCCACCTGTAAAATTCCTTCCCGGGTTTGAGCGCGCTGGCTAAAAATATCCAGAATCAACATGGTGCGGTCAACTATTTTCACCTCGATGGCTTCCTCCAGGTTGCGCAGCTGCACTGGAGAAAGTTCGCTGTCAACAATAACCAAGTCCGGCTCCAACTCTGCCACCAGATTGGTTAGTTCCTGTAATTTCCCTTTACCAATATAAGTCGATCTATTAGTGCGATCCTGGGCCTGCACCATGGTGGCTATTACCTCTCCTCCGGCCGCCTCAGTCAGTCCCTCCAGTTCATCCATGGAAGACTCGAAATCGAAGTCTTGCCCTCTTTTTAATTTAACCCCTACTAATATAGCTCTTTCGAGCATAATATCTTTCACCTCTGTGCCCGTTTTTCTATGTAGTTTCATACTTATATCCATTCCTTTCGCGAACGCTCAGGCACAAAACGTCATGAAATATTTTCTTTCAGACTTGCCTCCGATAAGATAACTTATAACCAAATATTTTTATATCATAAGGTAGCTGATTCATCCCCTCTGCAAAATGTTGGCCCTGGCTATTTTCTCTTTTTATGATCTTTGTTGCCGGACCGGCGCTTTCTGTCCGGGGCAGCAGAGACAGACGGGGCCGCCGCTGCCGGCTTGCCCCTTACCAGAGCACGGGGACCGGAACCGATCAAATCCTCCCGATTGCAGATCTGCAAAGCTTCCCGCACCAGGTTCTGGTTGGCCCGGTTGCGATATTGCAGCAATGCCCGCTGCATTTTACGTTCCCGCTCCTGACGGGGCACGTAAACTTCCTTCCCATTCTCAGGATTAAGACCAGTATAATACATGCAGGTAGAAACCGTCATGGGGGTGGGGGTAAAGTTTTGCACCTGTTCCGGATAATATTGCAGTTGATCACGTACAAACTCAGCCAGCTGTACGGTATCCTGTAAATCACAACCCGGGTGAGCGGAGATAAAATAGGGTATAAGATATTGGTCTTTACTTAGCTTTTGATTGATTTGTTTAAATTTGTCTATAAACCTTTTATACTCTGATTTAGCTGGTTTATGCATCAAACGTGTCACCCGATCAGCTACATGTTCGGGAGCTATCTTTAATTGTCCGCCCACATGGTAATTGCATAAATCTTGCAGATACCGGCCGGACTTGTCGCGCAAGACCAGATCATAGCGAATTC
>JBAYYO010000311.1:0-3162 GCA_041672985.1 Syntrophomonas sp.
ACTTGGGCACGATGAACAGAGAGATGCCGGCGGTGCCTTCTTTGGCGCCCGGACATTTGGCTAACATCAGGTGGATAATGTTTTCCGCCAAATCATGGTCGCCGGAGGTGATAAAGCATTTCTGGCCTTTGAGCTTCCACAGGCCAGGGGTATCGGTGGGGAATGCCTTGCTGGCAACCGCGCCGACCTCGGATCCTGCTCCCGGTTCGGTCAGACCCATGGTGCCGCCCCATTCACCGGTGAACATCTTGGGCAGGAACATGTCCTGTTGTTTTTGCGTCCCAAATTCCTGGAGCACGGTGGTAGCACCCTGAGTCAGACACCAGAACATCACTATAGACGCGGATGCAGCGGACTGCATTTCCAGAATGGGAGCGTACCAGGACAAGGGTACTTTGCCATCGCCACGGAAACCAAACTGCTGGCCTAACTCAGCATCCTGAATGGTTTTGTAAACATTTTTGAAAGACTCGGGGGTTTCGACGGCGTTTTCATTACCGCCCACAAACGTTGCTCCGATTTCATCGGCATCTTTGTTAGCCGGGCACATAACGTCGCGGCAGACCTTGAAGTTAACATCGAGGAAATTATCGATGTCATCGATTCCGTAGTATTCTTTGTAAGCATCCAGTGACAAAAGCTTTTCCATGGGGAGCCATTCTTTTATCACGAACTTAATATCACGGGTATTAAGTTGAAAATTATTATGTGGCAACAGAATCCCTCCATTTCTTATTTTCCATTTCTTATTTTCCATTTCTTAAGAAATTGAGTCGCGTTGGCTTTGCAAATCCGCCAACGCGTCCTCAATTATGTTGCTTAAAGACTGTTCAACAGATTTACAGTATTTGTTCCACAATAACGGAAGTACCCATACCACCGCCGATACACAGCGTTGCCAGACCATACTTGGAACCGCGTTTCTTCATTTCAAACAGCAGGGTTACCAATATTCTAGCTCCAGATGCACCTACGGGATGTCCTATAGCTATAGCTCCACCGTTTACATTTACTTTATCCATTTTGTCAGCCCAACCCATGTCTTTAGCTACTGCTAGAGACTGCGCAGCAAAAGCTTCATTGGCTTCAATTAAATCTAAATCAGCTACGGTCAAACCAGCTTTAGCCAGAGCTTTCTGGCTGGCTGGTATCGGTCCAAGGCCCATGACCTTAGGATCCACACCGCCGGAAGCATAGCTGACGATTCTGGCCATAGGCTTGAGGCCTAGTTCATCGGCTTTTTCTTTGGACATTACTAATATAGCCGCGGCACTATCATTAATACCAGATGCATTAGCTGCAGTTACACTGCCGTCCTTTTTGAATGCTGGTTTTAATGCGGCCATTTTTTCAGGTGTGGTGGCCCGGGGATGTTCATCGGTATCAAATACTTTGTCGCCTTTTTTACCCTTAATAACTATTGGAACTATTTCATCTTTGAAACGTCCAGAGGCAATAGCTTCGGCTGCCAATACCTGGCTCCGATATCCAAATTCATCCTGTGCTTCCCTGGTTTGTCCATACTGTTCATTAATGTTCTCTGCGGTTATACCCATATGGTAGTTGTTGAATGCTTCCCATAGACCATCTTTGATCATGCAGTCAACCAGGACGCCATTGTTCATTCTGTAACCATAACGAGCTTTTTCTAATGCAAAGGGAGCATTACTCATGTTTTCCATGCCACCGGCCAAAATTATATCTGCATCTCCTGCTTTGATGATCTGTGCTGCCAGGCTGACAGCTCTTAAACCAGAACCGCAAACTTTATTAATAGTAAAAGCGGTAGTCTCTACCGGCATTCCAGCCTTAATCGCGGACTGGCGGGCTACGTTTTGTCCTTGAGCTGCCTGGATTACGCAGCCAAAAATAACTTCTTCAACTTGTTCAGGCTTGATTCCAGCTCTTTCAATAGCACCTTCCATGGCTACTTTGCCGATATCTACAACGGGCATATCTTTCAAGGTTCCATTAAACGTTCCAACTGGTGTACGACATGCGCTTACGATTACTACTTCTCTCACTTAAATATCCACCTCTTCTTTCTTATTTATATACTCCATAATATTGGGGCGAATTTTAGGACGCAATTATTATTTCCCTAAAAATTCTGGTTTTCTCTTTTCCACAAAAGCAGACATGCCTTCTTTTTGATCGGATGTAGCAAAACAAAGGCCAAACACATCAGCTTCTATCGTCATACCACGGTCGATGTCCGTCTGCATCCCTTCGTTAGCAGCCGTTTTACTCAAACGAACTGCAACTTGAGCCTTGTTCAATATGCGTTTGGCTATCTTCTTAACAAATTCCATCAATTCTTCTGGTTCCACCACACTATTTACTAGTCCTATACGCAGTGCTTCGGTGGCATTTATAACGTCTGCTGTATAAAGCATTTGTTTAGCCATACCGGTACCTACTAAACGAGGTAAACGCTGTGTACCGCCGAATCCAGGAGTGATTCCCAGGCCTACTTCTGGTTGCCCAAATTTGGCTTTGGTTGATGCAATTCGGAAGTCACAGCACATAGCCAGTTCACAGCCGCCACCAAGCGCAAAGCCATTAACGGCAGCAATGACAGGTTTTTCGAGGGCTTCGATCATGCGAAATACTTCTTGTCCCAGTGCACCAAAAGCGCGACCCTCTATCGCTGACAGGTTTTGCATAAAACTTATGTCAGCACCTGCTACAAATGACTTATCACCGGCACCAGTAATGATTAATATATCAATGCTAGAGTCTTCTTTAATTTCTGTTATTATGCTCCTAATCTCTAACAATGTATCATTGTTGAGAGCATTGAGAGCTTTGGGTCTGTTAATGCTGAGTATGGCGACCCTATCTTCCTTTTCCAGCAGTACGTTTTCGTACGCCATTAAACTTCCTCCCTCCAATCACGTATAATACGTCTTTGGATTACGTCCCACCCGGGGATATTAACGATGATAAGGATTCCTAAAGAAATGTTGCTCCGCTGCCTCCCCCCTTTCACTAATACAAGTGAGGACTGTATTAGTATTGGATATCAGAAAACTTTATATAGAAACTTAGAAAATAAGCAATAAATTAGATGGTTCCAGGGTGCTAAGATATAAACCGCCGGAAAAATAAAACCATGCAAACGAAAGGGCATCTGCTCCGCCTAATAGAAAGTTTATTATA
>JBAYYO010000312.1:0-3158 GCA_041672985.1 Syntrophomonas sp.
TATTTCCATGTTTGTTCTTTACTTATTTTACGGCGGGCGCAACCGCAATCCCAAGCAGAGGGAGTTTATACGCGTCAGTAAACTGCTGGAGGAGCTTGACCTGAGATTGGGGCGGGCTCTGGCCAATGATGAGAACACCGCCGGATTGGAAGAACATTATGGCCTCAATTTCATTAAAATAGCTGAACTCTGGGAGAGCAAAGTGGATTACGAGGAAAAGGCCCGCAAGACCAAGACCGGAACAATTCTCAATGCCTGCCGCCTTCTGGAACGGCAGAATCTGCTGCGGCTGTTGGACAATGACCGGGAGATTCGATGTACGCGCAAGCTGGATGACCTGATGCTGAATTATTATTTAAGCGACAGCCGGGTGGACGAGATCCATGCCTTATTCGAAGGGGGGATCGAGCCCGATGCCCAGAATTAACCGGATCAGAATCGTGAACTTTTCCTATAATAATGATACCCGCCATATTATCGATGAGAGTTTTAATTTTCACGGTGGGGAAAACGCCCTGTTAAACCTGGCCAATGGCGGTGGCAAAAGCGTTCTGGTACAGCTTATGCTGCAGGTGCTGGTACCGGGGGTTAAGATACAGGGGCGCAATATTTCTAGCTTTTTCCGCAAGAAAAAACTGCCCGCCTATATCATGATTGAATGGAAACTGGATGGCAGGGGAGGATACCTGCTTACCGGCATCGGTATCGCGGCCGCGGAAGCTGCGGAACAGGAAGGGGTCCGGCCACGGGTCAGGTATTTTAACTTTACTTCCAAATATACCGGAGCCAATGCCTATGACATCACAAGTATTCCATTGATGGAGAGAAACGGCGATATTTTGGATATCAAGCCTTTCCGGGAAGCCCGTAAAATCATGGCCGATAAAGGGAGAAAGGATCCCTATTTGGTGGGATATTACCCGGAAGATGAAGGAGATGGATATGTCAAGCGCCTGGCTGAATTCGGCATAGTCCAGGATGAATGGCGCCATATCATCGCTAAGATCAATGACAGTGAAAACGGCCTGGAGGATCTATTTCAGAAATATCGGAATTCCAGCCAGCTGCTGGATGACTGGATTATTAAAACTGTGGAAAAAGTCATGTTCAAAAGCCGTACCGAACAAAGGCAACTGGAAGAGATGCTGCATAGCTTGGTACAGGATGTATTGGAAAATGAACACTTTATCATGGAAAAGCAACTTTTCACCGGATTTCTCGGGAGACTGCAGGAAGTATCGGCAGAACTAAGCACCTTATTAACCGATTTGGAAGCTCAAAAGAAACTGGAAGCAAGCCTGGCTGCACTCCACAACTATCTGGGCGAAGAGATAAACACCCGGCAAGACCAGCTGCAGGCCAACCAGGAAACCATAGATGCCGCCAGGATTGAAGAGAAAAGGATAGCTCTGGAGGAGCGTTCCCATGACTATTTCATCAGAGAAGGGGAGCACCAGGAAGCTGCAGCCAGACTAATGGCTCTGGAAGAAAGCTGCCGGGAAACCGAAGAGGCATTAAGTCAGGCCAAAAAAGAGGAAGTCATTATGCGAGCGGCCGGCCTGGCCATGGAGATTCAGCAGATGAGCTCTGAATTGTCAGGTGTCCAAGAGAAGCTGGCCATGGCCAAGGAAGATTATGACCAAGATGATCGGGCCGCCCGTCTGGCCTATGGTTTGAAAATCAGGTATGAAGAGCGGCTGGAGGCCTTGGCTGCGGAGCTTGCCAGTCTTCACGGCAAACAAAATGACCGTCAGAAAAGACTGGAGAGCGAAAAGCAGGAGCTGAAAGGGATAGAAGCGCAGAAAAGCTGCCTGGATTCGGATCAGGGCCGGCTGGAAGAACGTCTGAGGACCTTTAAGGAGCAGGAGAAGCAACTGCAGAAACGGCTGGGAAGACAGTGGATAAGAAATCTCCTGGGTGAACTTGATCCCGCAACTATGGAACAAATCCTGAATAGTTTACAGGAAGAGCGGGACCGGGTGATGAAAGCCAGTGAAAAGGCGCTGGCCGATAAGTCCTCACTAATACAGCACCAGCAGCATATTGACCAGAAGTGGAAAGAAATCCAGCATTGTCAGGCCGAAAACGATAGAATTTTACGGGATTATGACCTTGAACTGGAGGAATACCGCCAAAAAGAACAGACAGTCAAAGAGATACTAGGCCGTTATGGCTTTGATCATTCTCTCTGTTTTGATCCTGAGCGCCGGTCGTCTCTTTTTGCCAAACAAACTAAGGACATGGAATCCCAATCGGAGGCCGCGGCCCGAAACCGCCATGAGATCGCGGAAGCGCTATTGTCTATAAAGAATGGTCACCTGCACACTTCGCAGGAACTGGCTGCTGCTCTGGCTGAGCTGGACATTCAGTATGATACCGGGGAAAGCTACCTGCGCAATCAACCCTCTGATATCCGCAGCAAAATGCTGATGGGGAACCCCATTCTCCCCTATGCCTTTATCATGTCCCGTTCGGACCTAAACCGGATCCTCGAATCAGGGGGCCTCGATCTGGTTCAGCGCCGCATTATTCCCTTGATGGCCTACGAAGATTTGAATCTATTGATCGAAAACCAAAACGGCTTAGCCCGGCCCCGGGAAGAAATCGCTTTCGCCTGTCTGTATGAAGGAAGAATATTTGATGGTGAGAACCTGCATCATTTAATTGTGGAGATGGAAGAAAAGGAAAAGGAAGCTGCGGAACGCTGTGACCACTATTCCGAGGCCCACCGGTTAGTGGTGCTGGACAGGGCCGCCTGTGAAAGTTTTGATTATGTGGTGGATTACCATTACGAATTGGAGAAAAATATTAGCGCGGGTGAGAAACGACGTGGCCATCTGGAGCAGCAGGTTACCGGGCTGGAAGAAGAAAAAGAACAGATTATCAAACGTCTCCATCAATTAGACCAGGAAGCCGCTGTTTTGGCGGGACAGCTGCCGGGGACCGAGGAAGCCTTGCAAACATTTCGGATATTTCTTGATAAAGAGGCTGACTACCAGGATAACCGGATGAAGCTGAAGCAAATAGAGCAGGAAATACTGACTTTGGAACAAAAAAAGGGTCAGCTGAATCAGAGCCTGGAGAAACTACAGGCCGATATTTCCTTAGGGATAAACCATATCACCACCCAGGAAAGCAAAAAGCAGCAGTCTGAGCAG
>JBAYYO010000313.1:0-3148 GCA_041672985.1 Syntrophomonas sp.
CTGCGCGTACCTACTTTGCCAAACATGCTCGGGATTTGAGTCTGGCCGAGGCTGCACTTCTGGCCGGGTTACCTCAGAGCCCCAGTTATTACGATCCTTACCTTCGCCCCGATGAAGCGCAAAATAGGCAGACTCAGGTATTGCAGAGAATGTTGGAAGAAGGAATGATATCTGAATCAGAAAAAGAGGCGGCTCTAAAAGAGACTCTGCAGTATAAAAGGGCCCCGTTTACCGACAATGAAGCTCCCTATTTTGTAGCCATGGTGCGCGACTACCTGCGGGATAAATATGGAGACAGCATGGTTTACCGGGGAGGCCTGAAGGTTTACACAACCCTTGATATAGACATGCAGAAGGCGGCCAATAATGCCTATCTGGAAGGAATGAAGAGCAAAAGTACCGACTTGCAGCTGGCTCTGGCCGCCCTGGATGTGAAAACGGGTCAAATCAGAGCCCTGGTGGGAGGACGAGATTTCAATGCGTCCAGTTACAACCGGGCCTTTGCTTATCGACAGCCCGGGTCAACCTTTAAACCCTTTGTTTATTCACTGGCAATTGAACGGGGTTTTACTCCTGCCCATATGATTATGTGTGAAGAGAAGGAGTACAATTTACCGAACGGCGATACTTATAAGCCGACTGATTACGGTACTGAGCCTTATCACTGGCGGGAATTTACCCTGAAAGAGGCGGTTATGATCTCTGACAATTCAATAGCCGTCTCCTTAACCGATCAATTAGGTGTAAATGAGGCGGCCGGCTATGCCCAACAATTCGGTTTCAAGGATATAAAACCAGTCCTATCTTTGCCATTGGGCTCCAATGAAGTCAGTCCGGTCGAACTGGCGGCAGGATACAGTGTATTTGCCAACCAGGGTATCTATAATGAACCTATTTACCTGCTTAAGGTGGTGGATAATAATGGAACGGTATTAGAAAATAACATTGCCAATCAACGCAGGATTATCAGCGCCGAAAACGCATATATCATCACCAATATGCTTACCGGGGTTATGGAATCCGGGGGGACAGGCTCAGCCTTAAAGGCGGGGAGGATTACAGCCGGAAAAACTGGTACTACTGAACAAAAAAATGATGCCTGGTTCGTGGGCTATACTCCCCAGTTATGCTGTGCAGTGTGGGTGGGTTATGACCAGGGTAAAGCGGCTAACCTGTTTGGAGGATCAGCTGCCGGGCCGATCTGGGCTGCCTTTATTCGCAATGCTTCATCCAAGCTGCCCGAGCAGGATTTTAATCAGCCCAACGGGGTAGAGCTTATGAATATTTGTTTGGACTCCGGTTTAGTTGCCACCGAATACTGTCCCCGCCAGAGCCGGATGGCATTTATGAAAAATAACCCCCCTCAGGACATATGTTATCTGCATAGCCCGATTATGGATTGGATAACCAATCTACTCCCGGCGGGCGAAAAACCCAGGCGCGAATGGTGGAGGTTGTGGGATTGAGCCGAAGCGTCGCTCGGGGACCGGAAGGTGTATAATATTATCAGGTTTATTTTATACAAACCAATTAAAGAAGGAATTGCCGCCGGCAATAACTAATAACTAAGGATAGGGAAGAAGGGGGATGAGTAAGTGCCAATCACCGTTACGATATTGGTTGAGAATACCACACCAGCGCCCAATTTGGTGGGAGAATATGGCTTTTCCTGCCTGGTCACAGTGGACGGAAGAAGTTTGTTATTTGATACCGGCAGTGACCGGGCTTTATTTCATAACAGCAAGGCATTGGGTATAAAATTGGAGGACGTCCAGGATGTAGTGATAAGCCACGGGCATTTTGATCATACCGGGGCATTATTACCATTATTGGAACAGTGCGGAACCAAGAGGATATATGCCCATTCCCGGCTTTTATTGCCCAGACTTTTTCCCCTTCATAACGGTACATTCAGAACAATTGGCAGTCCGTACACATTTGAACAACTGGAACGAGCCGGAGCAGAATTTATCTTTAATGACAATCTAACTGAGATTATGCCGGGCGTATATATCAGCGGTGAAATACCAAAGTATAATAATTTTGAAGACGTGGGCGGAGATTTTCGGGTTGAGGTCGATGGTCAAATAATAAACGATGAACTCCAGGATGATATGGCCTTGATAATAGACCTTCCCCGCGGTCTTATAATAATTAGTGGTTGTGCCCATGCCGGCTTATTGAATATCATAGAACATGCGACCAGGATTACGGGCAAAACCAAGATATTAGCCTATATAGGTGGAACTCATCTAATGAATGCCACTGAAAGTCGGCTTGACCAAACGGTAGCTGCTTTGAAGACATATGATATTGAAAAACTTATCGTGGCTCATTGTACTGGATTCTATGCTGCTGCTCGTCTTTATAACGAACTGGGGAAAATGGTTGTCAAAGGCGAAACCGGTATGAGCTTCAAATTCTAAAAATTGTCCTATGATTTCTACAAAATATCTGGAGGTGCCGATGCTTGGATATTACTAAATATAAGCTGCGAGTAAAAGACTTATCTAAGACATGTAAACCGTCCTCATTTAAATTCACCAGTACATCTGAAATAGAGCCTCTGCCAGGAATTATAGGCCAGGATAGAGCGGTTCGTTCCCTTGGTTTCGCACTGGATATAGAAAATGAGGGCTATAATATATACCTGGCTGGATTGTTCGGAACCGGTAAAACGACTCTGGCCCGTAAGATGCTGGAGGAAAAGGCCCGTCAGGAAAAGGTGCCCGACGATTGGTGTTATGTAAACAACTTTAAAAATCACGAGTGTCCGCACGCATTAAGTATTCCGGCCGGGGTTGGGCAGGAATTCAAGCAAGACGTGGCTGCGACTATGGATGCTTTTCTCAAACACATTGCCAAAGCTTTTGAGAGTGACGAATTCGAATTTCAAAAAAGTGCCATTCTCAATCGTTTTGTGGAAGAAACCAACCAGATTTATATGCACCTGGAGGAAGAAGCCCGTACTTTTGGGTTTACAATATCACGCACCCAGAATGGGGTAAATAGTATACCTCTGAAAGAAGATGGAACCCAGGTAAGTCAGGAAGAATATACAGCCATGTCGGAAGAGGCACGAGCTGAATTGATGAAAAAGAGCGCTGCGGTGCAGGAAAAGATCAATGAATCATTTCGACAGTACAAA
>JBAYYO010000314.1:0-3147 GCA_041672985.1 Syntrophomonas sp.
CAGTGCATCGTGGAAATGGGAGCCAGTTATCAGCTTAGATTGAAGTCTTCCTTCGCGGCCAAGGACCTCAGTACGCTGGGCAAGGATTATCTCTGGCAGTTTAACGTAGCCGAAGGATTATACGGAATCAAGGACATCGCTGCCGGAGTTAACAGCTACGAAGCGTTTGAAGCAGAGGCAGACAGATTCTACCTTATGCTGAAGACAGACGGAACCGTTTGGGGTTGGGGGAACAATCTCTATGGACACTTAGGTGATGGCACCACCCAAGACTCCGCCGTTCCGGTACAGGCTTTGAACCTGCAGAACATCGTCAAAGTTGTGGCCGGTGTAAATAGTGCCTTTGCCGTTGATGCTGACGGAGGAGTCTGGGGCTGGGGCTCTAATGAGCACGGCCAGTTAGGACGAGGCATCTTGCCGACCGGTACATCCGGCAGATACGGAAACGAAACTCCGCAGAAAATTGCGGGACTGCCTCCCATTGTTAAACTGGTTTATGGTTTCAACCGTTGTGTCGCCTTAGATGTCAACGGCGATGTATGGACATGGGGATTCCGAACCAGTGTGTACCAGGATCCGTACGGCGTTCTAAGCACCGGTACTCCGGTCAAGGTTCCATTCCTGAGCAATATCAAGGATGTAGCCACCGGATGGCAAACCTCCCTGGCTGTAACCGCGGATGGAAGAGTTGTGGAGTGGGCAGGCATAGATGGCATCCCAGCGGTGGTTGACGGCCTGACCGAAGCAAAATCGGTGGCCTGCGACAGTTTCAACTATACCAAAAACAATCTGGTCTTGAAGAAGGACGGCACCGTTTGGTATTGGGGCGAGGGTACAATTGTAGTTACTATTCCCGGCCCAAGCAATAAGTTAGTTGTTGACCTTATGCAAGTAGAGGGTGCCGAAGATGTTAAGGAAATTTATACCAAGAGTATGGCTGTTTTAACCAATGACCGTTCGGTAAGGAGTGTAAAGGTTGACTTTGCATCAAAAATCGCGGTCCTGGGTGATGTAATCAGCAATCTGACGGATATTTCCAAGTTGGCGGTTTACACTACCTCCTCCAGAACGAATCCGGTCTCGGGCGGGCTGGCGTTGAAGCTGGACGGGACATTGCTGCAGTTTATTGCAGACGTTGTAGTGCCCATAGACCCGGGCATGAATGCGGTGGATCCCCCGGTATGGCCTGCTGAAAGTACGATCACAGTCAGCAACCTAACCGAAAAAGGTCTGACTTTGAACTGGAACAGCTGTGGAGATGAGATTACGGCTTATGCGGTGTATCAGGATGGTTCACTAGTCAAGACTCTTCCCGGCAGTACCCTATCGCACAGTATAACCGGACTCACCGGGGGCACCGCGTATACCTTTAAGATAGAGGCGCGCTTGGCGGGGAGCAGCTTTACGACCCAAGGGCCTTCGGTAACTGTAGTGACCGAGAGTGATTGGAATCCGGCTATGCAGGGAGCGGGCAAGATAGCAGCCGGAACCGGGCACAGCCTAATGATAGACGATGCAGGCAATGTCTGGGCATGGGGCGGCAATGAATTCGGCCAGCTAGGTATCGGTAACACCGAAAACCAGGCCGCACCGGTCAAGATCGATGGTCTGACTGGTATTGAGGCAGTAGCTGTCGGGGATAGCCACAGCTTGGCTCTCGATAGTGACGGCAATATCTGGGTCTGGGGAAGGAATGACAAATACCAGCTTGGACTGGGAACTACCGCAAACAGCAGCGTACCTTTTAAACTGACCTCTATCAGCGGCGTAAACGGAGTCTCAGTTGCTGGCAATTACAACCTGGCGGTCAAAACTGATGGAACGCTCTGGAGCTGGGGCGAGGCTTGCAATGCCAACCTCAATTACGGAATTTCGGGCATTGACGGGAAGACACCGGGCCAGATGAAATATGGAACACCGAGTCCGGCCATCAATTATCATTATGAAAATGTAAAAAGTGCCGCGGCCAGCCGAAACTTCTATGCCGTACTTTTTGCAGACGGTAAAATTTCTCGCTCCGGCTATTTCATTGACAGCGTCGGAGCAAGAACCTACTGGACAATGTTGTCTAATCCTGGTCTCATGGGCGTTCAGGCAATCAGCGCCGGTGATAACTTCCTGATGGCTTTATTGGAGGATGGAACTGTTGCCGTGTTAGGTGATAATTCCCAGGGGCAATATGGGAACGGTACAAGAACAAATCCCACTCCAGCCTATCCTGCCGCATACACAAAGGTTTCGGGTTTAAATGATGTGGTTGCCATAAGTGCCGGTGGTGCCCATGGTCTGGCCCTGCAGGGAGACGGCTCCGTATGGGGCTGGGGTCAGAATGATAAAGGCCAGATCGGCGACGGTAACGTGGTTACTCAGTTGGCGCCTGCGGCGGCAACTGGAGTGAACGGAATTAATGCCATTGATGCAGGAAGTTTGTTTAGTATTGTTTTGAAGAATGATGCAGCCGCAAACATTGAGGCTTATGCCTTCGGTGCGAATGACCAGGGTCAGCTTGGCACAGGTAATAATGTTTCGAGTATAGTGGCAAAGAGAATTCTGTTTGCAGGCTACGTCGATTCGGAAGTACCATCTTTCCCAGCCTGGTTTGCAATCCATGTAAATTGGCTGTCAGAAGACAGTGCCAATATACTGTGGACGGAAGCGACTGACAATGTCGGTGTTACTGCCTATGAAATCTGGCAAAACAACGTCAAGGTCGATGAGGTTTCAGGAGACAAACAGGCATTTACTGTTACCGGATTGACAGCGGGACAGGCTTATGAATTTGGAATTAAAGCCAAAGATGCTGCCGACAATTTGAGCGGTTTGAGCAAGACACTCACCGTGAGCTTTTCCGGTACGGTAGTTCCGCCCCTATTGACAGCAGATACGACTGGCAACAAAGTAGGGGAGGCAATCGAAATCACTTTTGCAGATGATCCAACCTGGAGAACGGCTATTAGCAACATCAAAGCTGACGACGTTTCCATAAGAGATAAGTACAGTGTCACCGAGGGCAAGATTATAATCAATGCCGGGGTCTTTACAGAAGCTAAGACGTATACCGTAGTAGTGCAGGCTCCTGGATATCTTAATGCCAGCGTTAATCAAATCATAAAAAGCTCTGGTGGTGGTAGTCCGGGTACCGGTCCA
>JBAYYO010000315.1:0-3145 GCA_041672985.1 Syntrophomonas sp.
CGAGCCGACATTATACGCTGATTATAAAGGCATTGACCGCATCATGGATGAGATAAGAGAGCGCTTTGGCCCTGGAGCCATAAACCGGGCCAACTTATTGCCCAATAAGGATAATTGATAAATCCTCATCACTGACAGTGAAGAAACAATTAAGGATGAATATGACAAAAAGGCGGATGGCACTATTATCCATACTCGAACTCTGCACTTCCCTGGGACCGGGCAAAAGCACCAGTTGGATATTCAGAGAATGACCTGTGCTAAGACTTATAATGAAAGTATTGATAAGTTGGTGTCAGGCACTGAACCCCTTCTCATGACCTATGAAGGCTGCAAGCAAAAGAAGCAAAGAATCGAAAGGAGGAAGCAAAACTAAACTCTTTGCTTCCTCCTTTTATTTTTCACCAGGATACTTTACCGCAACCACAACAGCATCATTCTCCACCGTCTCGATGTAAAATCTAAACTTTCGAACTACTAAACGCATAAAACCAGCATATTCTCCTGCTTCTTCAGTGTAAACTTTACCCAAAACAGGATTCAGTAGCAAGCTTTCCGTCTCCAAAATAACTTGGACGATATAGCCATATGTCTCCTCTGGGGTAAAACGTTCGCTTTTAAACGCAAGTAATTTATTTCTAACCGGGCCTGGCCATATTACCTGACAAATTCTCATTTTGCGAAATCAGTCGGTGATATGGTTGCAAGAAACTGTTCTGTAGTTATTCTATCACCAGTTGTGTACGCTGCACGACTGTCCTTAATCATTTGACGGAACCCAGAATCAGATTCAGCCTCCGATAATATCGATAGTGAGTCCTCTTCTTGAAGTAAAATTTTAAATGTCCCTTTTCCCGGAATATAAATCTGAGTCACTGAATTCGTTTTGCTCATCTTCCGAATATGTTCATATAACTCATTTCCGGACTGTATTTTTTCCATTTTATTCACCGCCTGCGCGTAAACTCTTTTTATTATTATATACCATATGAAACCTTGAAACCTAAGAATCCAGCATAGCTTGCTTCATTCTTATTGCATCGTCCGGCACCGCTATCCCAACCAAAGGACCTTGGCTGGGCGTTGTTCCCATGCTGTCTGAAAGAAAAACTGCCGGGTGATCCGTGGAGGACCTGTTCTTTTTGTTTCTCAGTTCACTGGAAAACCATTAGAATACGTTGCTCCGAAGAGACATTTGCAAGCAACATGTAATGCCTTGCTTTTAGTTACAATAGGAATAACTAATAGAACCCGTAAGATTAGAAGGGATCTGATTATAATTTTTAACCGATTCCCATTTTTCCCAAGATCCATCTTTAATCCCTATAATCCTTATACCTGCGGGAATCCCTTGTGTTCTCAGCACAATATCAACAGAATCACCCAATCGGTTTCCTTTAGGAGTTTTGCCAGCAACTTTAAGATCGACGAACCACTAGGTACAAAGATTGAAACTTCTACTTTATTTGAAGCCATCCCATCTCTAAAGTCAGTGATAGGGTAGGAATCAGTTAATGCACCGTATATTTTTGCTCCACCATCAATTGATCCTCCAATCATTGTAGGGGTTGAGCACCATCCTGGTATAAGCAGGGGAAGTCCCTCTGTTTCCCCTTGGGCATTCCTGATTTCCAATGCGGCATGGGAAGTAAACCCCTTCAGTGTGTAAGTCGGATCCCCAAATTATTGTCAAAATATTTTTGAGCAGTATTTTCAAGCATGCCCAATCATTATCAGATATTTACCATTTCAATATTTATCAAAATAATCCTGCATTTACCCTTAAGTAAACCGTATACGATGAAATAGGGTTGATTTTATACCGTTTTTCATTAGAGGCCAATTTTTTGTAGGCGTTTATCCAGTGCCTGGCACAACTTATAGTAATTGGGAACCCGTCAGATCCGTACTACCCGCCAAATAGCCCTGCTAGTTGTTTGACTCACACATATACAAAAGACTGTGGAGCAACGCTGATACCAAAAGCGGACAATGGTAGTGGCTGCAGGTATCTTTCTACTTTGCCAAGTCTATAGGCAATGGCCTTTTTCTTGTTTTTATAGTAGCGATCAAAAAAAGGTTTTGATACTCCAGCAAAATCAGTTGTTAATTTCCACACTGACTCAGGAGCACCTTCAATTACCTCCCGAACCTCTGCTTCTCCAACCACTAGCATTACAGGTGATGTCGCATAAATAAGTATGCTCTCGACATCTCGTTTGCATCTGACCTTTCTGAATTCAAATTGCTTGACTCCACTGAGTATATTGTCCACATGTTCTGGATTAACCGATAATAACATTTTGCACATCTATGTCACCCATTTCCCAAATATCAACAAACTGTTCTTTGGTACATCTAACGACAGCCATTACCACAGTCCCAGTGATTTTTAATGTTTTTTCCAAGCAACTAGCCTCCTTTTATTATTTATGAAAATATGCCGTTACGGTAATACCTGCTGCCCCTTTAAAAAGTCATTCGAGGATCATCTTCCGTTATCGGAATAGCGAATCTTCAGTAACCCTGGTTTGAAATAATCAGACTCCGCCCAGCAGTGTCCTACACAAATCCACTTAATAACTCGGGGCCTGACCCCGAGTTATTTTTGAAATAGTGTTTCACTGGCATGCTTATCCGGGTAGAAGAGCTGATACACTTCCTCTGAGCGCATATCCTTGATGCTTTCATATGAAATGCTGAGCTCCTGAGCGATTTGAAACACATCGTTGACCGAACTCTTGGACATGTGACGGCTTTTCGCAATATTGTTCTGCGAAAGTCCCGCTGCCCGAAGTTCTAAGATTTGTTTCACCTGAATTTTCTTGGCCATTAGCATGGCCTCCTTCCTGTAATGTTTGAGGAGTTGTCCTCAAAAACATTTTACAGGTAAGCGGTATCTATGCGTGAATTGACGGTATCTATATGTGAATTGCTAGGATTAAGGCAGCGGTATCATTGCTGTGAATTGCCGGTATCATGTTGCGTATTGATGGTACGCTCTGCGCGAAATATTCAATTATGAAGGAAATACGGACATATGCCGCAAAAAACAACCTTAAACCATCATGGACCCATTACCATCAATGGGGAAAAAACAAGAACCAAAAGCTACAGTTTAGCAAATCAAATGATGACAAAATTG
>JBAYYO010000316.1:0-3136 GCA_041672985.1 Syntrophomonas sp.
AATTTGGGTTTCCGTCCCCTCAAAGGGGTCTTTTGCTCTCAATCCTGTCGTGGCTATCCCTCATTATGACTGCTCTAAAAATACAGTTTGCGGAGCTAAAACTAATTTTTCTATTTATCTCCATATTATATCCAGCCCCTTAAATCCAGGTATGCTATTTCTTTTTATTACTTCGTTTTTCTCCATATTCCTTCTTGCGGCGCTCAGTAGAGAGTTTAGTGATGAAACAAAATAGTGTCCTATATTATTGCCTTAATTTTTACGCCACCCATGCCCAGGGCGGTTTTTACTCCCAGTCCGCTATACTCGGCAAATGAGAGGAGGGCACCTGCCAATCGAGCCAGTTGTTCAGTTCCACTAATGACCACCGTTACTCTGCCCATATACCCGGTAATTTTGGTTTGTTCCAGGTAATAAACAGCTGAGTGCAGGGAATAACGAACCATACGTATATGTCGGGCCACTTGTTCCATGGCTTCGGGATCATCCAGAGACACGTCTTCCATGAAAGCACAATAGCGGTTATTAAGGCTCTTTACAATTAACTCCGGGTTAGGAAATAATGCATATGAACCATCCTGTTTATGGGTGCACGGTGTCAAAAATTCTATCTCATAGCGGCGACAGGGGGTATCCGTAGTAAAAAACTGGTTGAAATACTCGTGTTCACTCTGGCTGGCTCTCTGGACTCCAGTGACTTCCATGGTAATTGCTTTGTGCTTCAGCTCTATATGCGCCAGAGGCATAACCGCCTGTACAATATGATTAGCTATTTCAGCGTCCCATAAGCCGATAGTCCAGGTCAATTGCTGATTGGACTGGGGTAAAACATATTGGGAAAATGGCCGCAACTGGCTATGGTGAAGCATTTCCGCTATCTCGGGCGGCAATGATTTAATCAAGATACCATGGAAAAGTGAACCCCAATTATAACTAGCCCTTTGCTCTCCACCATATTTACACTGCAGGATAATTTTCTGTAACATCATTTGCTTCTTTCCCCTCCCAAGGGTTATTTCAATATTAGCTCACATTTGCCCATCTGGTAGTATTCACCCCCGTACATAGTGGTTTTTAATATATGGGGTGATACTTTATATTGAGATGCATCTTTAGAATGACCGTGTCTTGGCGGAAACTGCTTGGCCATTATTTTCGCGGTTAGCGGCACAGCTTTATCCCGCTGCGGGAAAAGATTGTAGGTCAGCGTTTTGGATACATAGCCCGCACCGCCTCCCAGGATAATATCCACTCCCTCTTTGGATGCCACCGGAGCATCCTCAGTCAGTTCCGCAAAATATTGTTCAAAATGAGCATAATGCTCATCGGCAAAGCCATGTAAAGCCGCTTCAATAACCTCGGCATTCAGGCCAACTTGAGCTAGCATCGGAAGATCCAGGGTCATCTGTAGATGGGCTTCAGTACCAGGTAGTAAACATTCCCGAAATATAGGCAAAAGTGTAACTGTCCCATCCGGTTTGCGGTCGTATTTACCGGTCAAGGTTAGATTTTCAAAGCTTAGGGCAGCACTGTCACTGATGCGTATACCTTGCATTACATCATTAATGGGACTGAAGATTTCTTTGCCATCCTTAGGGTTCCGAATACCTAATTTGTAAAAGATTTCTTTCTCCAGGGTGCTGCTCTCCCTGGCAAGATATTTGCGCGGTGGTACGGTACTGTCGACTCCCTCAATGTTACGTCTATCCCGTTCCCAGTCCCCCTTTTTTAGTAGGTGCGCCGCCAAAGCGGTGCGGATTGCCCCTTTTAAACTAGAACCCGGAATATATGGATGGCCCTGGGAATCTTTTATAAATGTCAGGACTTCACGAAAGTTTTCCGCACGAGCCGCTTCCCCCGCCGCTATGCTGTAGCTGACAAATGACGAATAATCAGATGCAAGGATGTTATTTTCCTCCAAAAAGGCCCGGAAGTCGTTCTGGCGCGGCTGAGTTAGGAATGCTTCATATTTTGACAGCATGGACCTACTTCTTAAAAAATCGACCAGCCTTGGAAAATCAGGAAAACATATAAGGCCTTTTCGGCGGTCAAATATGTATTCCTTTTTGTTCAGCTGTTCTCCTGAGCCAATGAAAACGGGGGCCAGAGCGCGCAGGGTAATATCTAATCTTTCAAGATGACCATATCTCATGTATTCACCCCCACAAAAAGATTGTTGCCACAACGCCATACGGGATGGGCACCGTTGTCAGACAAATCAAACATGCCGCCCTTAAACCTGCTGCGCAAGCAGGAGCCAGGGCCAAGCATATACATGGTACGTTTCTTCAACTGCCCTGGAGCATATTTTTCGGAACGAATAAAGCCACCGCGCCTGATCAGCTTGTACCAGCCATTCGCCAACACTTCATCCAGTTCATTATCAACTGGCAGAGCGGTACCCAGGAGCATTTGATACTCGGCCTGGTTATCCTCAATCAACTTCAATAATTCATCCGGTACGGGGCTTTGCTGTACATCAAATTTCCCCCAGCCGGATGACTGTTTGCCGCCAATGCCGGACAAGCCCAGCTCAGCTAGTAACACCGCAAACGTGGCCCGGGCTTCCTCCTGCTCGGAGCGAACAATAATATAAAGCCCGCAGTCGGAAGCAAATCTCCAAGCAGCGACATGATAAGGCAAGGGTGGAGTATTGCCTTTCACAGCCACCCGGGTAAACGTTGTCAATTGGCCAAAATCAGACTCAGATTTCAACCTATCCGCATGCAGTTCAGCCTGCTGCATCCCTTTCAGGTAATCACGGAAAAAGGATAGCGGGATATAGTCCTTGTCTTTCAGAACCTTCTTCAAAGCTATATCACCGGTCTGCTTCCTTTTTTCTGTAAATAAAGCCGGCCTGGGAAGAAATATTTCGTCCCCCGCATAAGGCAGGGCATCCGAGATGGTTAAGATTCCATCGGTAAAATACTTTACGAGCTGGTCAATCCGGTCTCCCCGGACAGCTTCACAGCACAGAGCAGAAAACAGAGTGTCACCATGAATAATCATCTGCCCATCATCCAAAGAAGCTCCTCCCGAGTCCTTACCTATATGCAGTGCGGTAGTAAAGTTAAGCCTGTAAAGAAAATGCTCCATATTCCTCCACTTCCTTTAATATATTTAGGAGGAGATCCAC
>JBAYYO010000317.1:0-3127 GCA_041672985.1 Syntrophomonas sp.
GCCATCGATATAGATAAGCGTGTACTCAGTCCGATCGGCAAGTTTTTCTTCCAACGCCTCCCGCTTAAGGCCCTCTACATCCAATTCTACAATTTTCCCTTCATTCCTCAAAGCATCAGCCTTCTCGACCATTGCCTGCCAATTGTTCCCTCCTACTAAATAGCGCGGCAATCCCTTTTCCTGATTTTTCAAAACCAGGGTCAAGCGATCCATTCCCAGAGCAAAACCAGTAGCAGGGCAGGGGAATCCAAACTGAGACAGCAGGCGATCATAACGACCACCGCCTAACAGGCCATAGCCAAGATCAGGTGAAAAACCCTCAAAAACTATCCCGGTGTAATAATCCAAACCCCGTAAGACGCCCATGTCCACAAGTATATGTTTCTCTACCCCCATGCTCTTTAAGGCCGCGTAAATCTCCATCATTTCCTCAACCGCACCCACAGCATGGCTGCTCTTCTCCAAATAGGTTAGTTTATTCAAAATCTCCAACCCGCCATGCAAAGTAGGAAGGAGAGCAATCGTCTCTTTCAGATGATCATCGATGGGAAGTTTCTCCAGCATCCGCGCCAGTTCCACCAGATCCTTTTTCTCCACCAATTTCCTTATTAAATCCTTATCATCCGCCTTTATGGCGCTGTCATCCAGCAGACTATTAAATATGCCGATCTGGTTGAGGCTTACCATAAAATTATCCACACCAAAATCAAGCATCACTTTTACGGCCAGACTAATAACTTCAGCATCAGCCCGAGTTCCCGGGGCCCCCAATAATTCTATGCCGGTTTGCCAGAATTCCCGGTATTGAGCCAAATGAGGCTGTACGTGCCGAAAAACATTAGTTGAATAAAACAGACGACGGGGCAGCTTCTCGTCCTGCAGGTGGGTCGCAGCCAGACGGGCAATGGAGACCGTCATTTCAGGCCGCAGGGAGAGAATTCCCCCTTCCCGATCCATGAACAGGAAAAGTTTTTCCCGCATATTGCCGCCCGCTTCCACCACCTCTAAAAACTCAAAGGTGGGCGTAGCTACTTCTTCATAACCAAAAGAAGTGAACAGCTCGGCAGCCTTCCTTTCCAGTTTTCTTCTGGTTTTCATTTCATCCGGCAATAAGTCGCGTAATCCTTTGGGAATTTCTCTGTTTCGCATTTGTTAACTCCTTCATAATATTACGATAAACTCTCCGGTATTTGGCATCTCCATTAGAAACGTCTACAATAGCCGGGTATCATTAATCATAAGTATAAACTCACACTGCAGGTGGTCTGCCGCATGGCGGCACATCAGCATCTTGGTCAAAAATATCTCGAAATACTCCATGACCGAGGTAACACTGGTGTCTATCTCCAGATTCATAATAATGGTCTTCTCAACCGGTAATACCTCCAGCTCTGATCTAGTTACCGCATAATTTACCCGGTCGCGGGAAGTAAAGGTGGTAAAATCAGTTTTACGAACCCTGGAACGATGCACATCTGATTTGTCAGCCAGGATCAGTGCCGCGGCCACATTGTTAACCGGCTTGCCCTCAGCATGTTCCTCATGATTGCCGATAGCTCCCATTATAACCGCTATCTCTTCCGCCTCCATACCCATTTCCAGGAGAATATAGAAAGCGATCATAGCCCCGGACATTCCATGCCCGTATCTATTGATGAGATTGCCTATATCATGCAGGTAACCAGCAATGGCACCCAGTTCCGCTTCTCGGGCGGAATATCCCAATGTGGCGAGAATCTTGTGACACAGAGACGAAGTATATTCGGCATGCTGTAAGTTGTGCTCTAAAGCTCCCATGTTGCCAATATAAGTATTACCGGTTTTCAAATATTCGTTAACCAGGGGATTGTTTTTTACTGTCTCCAGTGTTATCTCCATAAAATACCCCCCTATATTTTCATTCTATACTTTTTCTAAGCATTCTGGCTTCCCGGGCGACCCTGGTATTGGGTGGGATAGACTCTATAACCTGCAAAGCTTCCTCATTATTGCCGCCGTCAATTAGTTGGCGAGCTCTCTCCAATTGAAGGTGAGCATCTTTTTCTGTCTGGGCCTCAGCTATCTTCTCCTTCATCCGCTCCGTTTTACCCAGTTCATCCAGTTGTTCATATTTGGCTATCGCCTCATCATACTGGCCTTCAGCTACCAGGGCAGCACCGCTGCTGATAATCTCGTGCACCTGAATACGTTCGGGCAGATGGACAAGGTTGTAACCATATAGTCCCAATACCGCCAACATGCCCAGCGCACAGAGATTCCATGTCCATGTATAGCGTGGCTTCCTGACCAGGTAGCCCAGCAAAAATATAAAAGGTATACCAATTATAAAGGTCGTTTTTAAAAATTCCCGAGTTGGCATAAAGTATAACATGACCCCCACTGCTATCACCAGTGGTACCCTGATATAGGGATTTCTTTTATTACTCACACTCTGCCCCCTTTTAAAACGAAATTACCAGCTCTGATACAGGCCTTGGGCACTGCAGAATTACCTGTACATCTTTCTTAATTTATCGATACAAGGAAAGAGTCCGCGTTTTAATATTGAGCCGGGACGCAGGAAGTTAATCTGCAGCCAAGGTTTATAGCAATGCCCGGCGGCCAATATCCCTGCGATAATGCATTTTCTCGAAGCTGATCTTAGCCACTTCCCGGTAGACCTTTTCTATCGCTTCTGCGGTGGTCGAGCCCCGGGACACAACTGCCAGCACCCGTCCCCCACCAGTCACCAAGCGGCCTTCTTGTATGGCCGTACCAGCCTGAAAAATCATAGTTTCATCATCAAGTGTGTCCAGGCCGGTAATTACTTTTC
Source organism: Syntrophomonas sp. (assembly GCA_041672985.1). Taxonomy (GTDB): domain Bacteria; phylum Bacillota; class Syntrophomonadia; order Syntrophomonadales; family Syntrophomonadaceae; genus PHAA01. The sequence continues at coordinate 2,813 of JBAYYO010000317.1, forward strand.
CTTTTTCGTACGCACCTGGATAACCACCTGATGCCACTACCACACCTACACAAGCACCAGTATTTATCTCTATCCCCGCCCCTCGCAAATTTGCTTCTGCGGAAGCTTCCAGAATCGGTAACAAATCCCCTTTAATCATCGGCATCAGCACCTGGGTTTCCGGATCACCAAATCGGGCATTATACTCTAAAACCTTGGGTCCTGCTGAAGTAATCATCAACCCGGCATACAGCACCCCCTGATAGGGACAACCTTCCTGTCGCATGGCCTCAATGGTGGGCTTAATTACCTCCTCCACAATCTGTTGATGCAGCT
>JBAYYO010000318.1:0-3117 GCA_041672985.1 Syntrophomonas sp.
GGAAAAGACCACCGGTGAGATTAAGGTAAGCGATACCGACGCCCAGAATTATTATAATGAAAATCAGATCATGTTCAAAGATCCAGGTGGAATACAGATATTTCACATTTTAGTGGATAGTGAACAACTAGCTTCGGAAATAATCGTGAAGCTCAAGCAAGGCGATGATTTTGCTGCTTTGGCCCAACAGTATTCTAGTGATCCCGGCAGTAAAGACCGGGGTGGAGATGTAGGCCCTGTAAATGAGAGCACGAATTTCGTACCCGAGTTCAAACAGGCTGCTCTGGCTCTCCAACCCGGACAGTTAAATCCCCAACCAATTAAGAGTGACTTTGGTTATCACATAATTAAGGCAGGGGATAAGAAAGATGCGAGGCAGCTGTCCTTTGCAGAGGTGAAGGATAGTTTAAAAGTCCAAATGGAAATGGAACAGAGGAACAAGGCGTTTGAAACCTACCTGGAGGAATTGAAGAACAAGGCTGATATTAAGGACTTGCGACAAAAATAGAGACCAGCAGCATCAAGTGGCATTCTAGGTCTTAACCGCCAGGCATCTATATAGATGCCTGGCCATATTTTATTAGGCGCAGGTGTCTGTGATTAGTTCGAAGCCCGGGTTGGTCTTATCGTGGGCACCTCCATTTATTTCAGTTGCCAGATTGTGCGGTTGACCATATAATATAAACATGATAATGATTATCATTATTGGGGTGATGGCTGATGTTTGATCAAGTAATTAAGGATAGACTTGAAAAAGCCGATTACAAGCTGACCCAGCAGAGAAGAGCGGTTTTGGAAGTCATGCGCGAAAATCGGGGGGAACACCTCACCGCTGAAGAGGTTTTATATGGAGCGCGACGGAAGGTGCCTAATATAGGGATTGCTACTGTCTATCGGACGTTGGAACGTTTGGCGGCGCTGGAAATTTTATATAAAACCATTTTTGACGAGGGAAAGTATCGTTATGAACTGGCAGATATATCTGAACACCAGCACCATCATATATTATGTGTCAGCTGCGGTAAAATATTTGAAGTGGAAGAAGGACTGCTTGATAGTCTGGAAGAACACCTCGAGAGAGAGGGATTTGAGATTGTAAATCATCAATTGAAAATATATGCCTATTGTTCAGAATGCAGACACCAGAAGTAATTTTTTTATTAATATATTGATAATGATTATCAATATCTGAAGAAACTAAAGAAGCAGGTGATTCTATTGAATATTGCGGTAATAGGTAATCCGAATGTTGGCAAAAGTGCGGTATTGAACCGGATAACGGGCAGCAATTGGTTTGTATCCAATTATCCGGGAACTTCCGTGGAAATAACCAGCTCAACCTTGAAAATAGGGGGGCAGGTAATTAATATCTATGACACCCCGGGAATATATTCACTTAATTCAAATGGAGAGGAAGCTAATCTGGCTCAGGGTTTGTTTAATGAAAAAGAAATTGATCTTATTCTCAACATTGTAGACGCCACTAACCTGGAAAGAAATCTCATTCTCAGTTATGAATTGTCAGAAATGGGCCAACCGATGTTAATACTGCTAAACCAGATAGATCGAGCTCGGTCCATGGGAATCAAGATTGACTGCAAACAACTCGCTGCGAGTCTTAGTTCACCGGTTTTAGCTTTCTCCGCTACCACTGGAGAAGGACTGACAGAGTTGATGCAATATATAGAGAAGCAAGTAAATAATAAAGGCCATAGATCAGCTCACTATGGACGCTCGGAAGGTGACAGGATCAAGGAAGAAGCGCAGATTATAATTCTGGGCCAGGAAGGCAAATGTACAGGTAATTGTCATAATTGCGGCCTGGCTATTGATGACTGCGTAAGTCCGGAAGACTTGCGCAGGGCCGAGAAGGCCCGGCATGTGGCCCGCATGGTAATTGGGCAGATGGGTGCCCGTCAAAAGGCCTGGCTCGAAAAGATTCAAGGTGTGGTGGATCGACCCATTTTAGGAACCATAATACTGCTTTTCATAGCTTATCTGGGCTTCAAGCTCTTGTTGAATTTTATTCAGATTAGTGAAGGACCCATAAGTAGTATATTAGAGCCTGTCAACAGAATAATTGAAGAGTTTATCATAGCTGTTTTGCCGTCTGGTATTGTGAGTACAGTGCTCGCTAAGGCGGTTCCGGAAGGCTTAATTATACCTTTTACAATTATTATGCCGGCGATGCTTATGGTAGGATTACTGATGGCTCTTCTGGAAGACACCGGCTTGCTGCCCAGATATTCAGTGGCTCTGGAGAGGGTGGGAAGTATCTTTGGGGTATCCGGTCAGGCGATTATACCTTTGTCATTGGGGTTCGGGTGTAGAACCCCGGCCATAGTAGCGACTAGAATACTGCCTACTGAAGCCCAGCGATTTATTATTATAACCTTGCTCAGTATTGTAATCCCCTGTTCGGCCACACTGGGGATTTTAGCTTCGGTTATCTCGGCCTTTCAGGCCTCCCTGGCCGTAATAGTAATTACTATGCTGACGGTATTGTTAGTACTCGCCTACACCCTCAGTAGAATTATGCCGGGGGAGAGTGAATTTATATATGAACTTCCTCCGTTGAGAATTCCTTTGGGGACTAATATATGGAATAAGATTAAGATAAGATTTTCTGGATTCTTTACTGAAGTATTACCACTGTTGCTGCTAATGAGCATCGGTATAAGAACACTGATGGAGTCTGGGGTACTTGAATTATTTCGGGGCATGGAGGGGTTTACCAGACTTGTGTTTGGCATACCGGCCGAGGCTTTTGTCGCGGTTTTGATTACGGTTTTTCAACGCTACCTGGCCCCAATTGTATTGATGAATCTGCCGTTAAACCCCAGAGAAGCTACTATTGCGATTAGTATGATTGCGCTGTCTTTACCCTGTTTACCTATGATGGTGATGACAGTTCGAGAAGTGGGCTTCAAGAGCCTGGCTAAAATACTTGTGCTGGGTTTGGCAACTTCCTTTTCAGTGGGCATCTTATTGAATATCATCTTACCAGGCTAAGGAGGCATGAAGTTATGTTGATGACCACAATGAAACCCGGCCATAAAGTGCATGTTTTGGAGATATTAAAAGACAATCCCATGGCTAGGCGGCTATACGAAATGG
>JBAYYO010000319.1:0-3117 GCA_041672985.1 Syntrophomonas sp.
ACCAGATTACTGGTGTGATTGTTATAGACATCATTAAAGAGCGCATCCAACAATCTCCTGTATATCAATTGCTGCTGGGCCGATTTTTGCAGTAGATTACTGGTAATTCCAGCCTGGCTGACCTCCGGCATCATGTTACTTAAATCCTTATCACTTATGCTAACCCACTGCACGTCTGCGAAAATCTGGTCAAAATTCTGTCTTTCTGCAGGGCTATAGAATTCTCCCAAATAATTAATAAGTTCATCCAGCTTCAGATATAATACGTCATCTTTGTACAGCAAGGAGAAACTCCCTTTCTCTACTGCACTGCCATCGATAATTTTGAAATCATATTGAAATACGTCCTGATTTATATCAACCTTACCTGTATATTCGATTCTAAGCTTGTCAATTGCCTTCCTGACCATTTCTTGGTTGGCTGCTTCCTCGCCCGTAAATAGACTGGCGGGTAGTTTGGCCATATTTATTTCCATGCTGCCCACGTCAGTGTATACTTTTTGAGTGCTGGCCTCTTTCATAAGATTGTAGTAGCTCATCTCGGTGGGGCTGCACCCTGTTAATACTCCCATTGCCATCATCAGCATGAGCAGCAGGGCCAACCACTTTTTCTTTAACATTACTCAATTCCCCCTTCTCAATTTGAAACTATAAAACTAAATCCTTCGCGTTCATTATGTTTGCTTTTCACTATAGCAAAATCTGGCAAACATTTCAAACTGCGTATCACATTATTTCTTAAAAAACAGCCTGCCGATAAGCTGGCAGGCTGTTTTTGAGCAGTTATTTAATTTTTCCCTTTCGGCCTCTAGCGGCTTTCTCCGCCTGCAGCGGTAACCGGAGGACGATTATCCTGATTTATAGTCGCCTTGACTACCTCAACTGGTTTCAATATGGCCGATGATTTATTAATCACCAGGGTAGGGTAAACAGATTTCCCTGCTTTGGCAGCAGGAGGGGCTTCATTCTCCACACTATCACGGGTTACCAGAGTTGCATAACTACGACGTATTCCGCTCTTGGCAACCTTCTCGGGTTCAGGAACCACTGCTACAGTGGGAGTGACTTCTATTCCCTCAACTGGTGGTGTAGTCGTTTCAATGGAACTAATGGAAATACCGCGGCTGTGCTCAGTATGCGCCCATTCTCCCTGTTCTTTATACTTAAACAAGCCCCAAAGAGTCACCGGGAACCAAGTCAGACCGTAAAAGGGATAGGTAATATAATAGAAGTAAGCTCGGCGCGGAGCCCCTTCCAATACCAGCCCCAACATAGGATAACAATATCCCAGTATTCCAAATGACCACCAGAACCAATTAGGTGCTAAACTGGCCAACGGAGATGCATAAATCGGCTCCGGGAAGAAGTATGCTACCCCGGCGAATAAAAAGGTTAAAAACATAATCGTTATCAAAAATGGCTGGCACAGGTATATGGCCCCATCAATAGGATACCATTTTCTTTCCCTGAACCCCTTCTTAATCAAGGGCATCGCATAACGGAAACACACATTCCAATGTCCTGACAACCAGCGGGTACGTTGGCGCCAGGTTTGCGAAAAATAGACCGGTTTTTCATCATATACCTTGGCCTCGTGGGCCCAGGAGGTCTTTATCCCGTTAAGCAGTAGTTTCATAGTGAATTCCAGGTCTTCGGTCAGACAGGTGGCACCCCAACCATATTCCTGGAGCAGCTTATATTCCAGACATACCCCGGTACCACCCAGAGCATTGGATAATCCTTTGTTATAACGTGCTAACTGCCACATACGGTTCATGGACCAATAAGCAGTGGCATAGCAGGCAGTTACCCACGAATCGGTAGGGTTCTTCGTGTCCAGATAACCCTGTATGGAACGATATCCTTGCTTTAGTTTGGAATTCATTTCAAGTAGAAAATTTGATGAAACCACATTATCGGCATCGAAGAGACAGATGGCATCATATTTTTGCTCTTCCATATTGAACAGTTTTTCAAACATCCACTCCAGCGCAAAACCTTTGCCCCTTTGGGGAGAAAAACGTTCACAGACAATTACCCCTTCCTCGCGGGCAATCGCAGCCGTGTTGTCGGTACAGTTGTCAGCTATTACGTATATATCGAATAGCTCAGCAGGGTAACTAAGACTTTTAATACTCTCAAGATGATAGCGAATAACGGCCTCTTCATTATGGGCTGCCGTTATTAGAGCAAACCTCTTTTCCGGATTATAATCCTTATCTTCCTGGCGTTTCCGCCAACCACCTATGGATACATAATAGTAATACAATAAGAACAAGATAACTGTCGATTCTGCTAGGGCCACAATAACCGTTAAGGTATTAAACAATAAGCCGTCCAATAGTTACGACCTCTTTCTCTAATTTAATTTGTGCTGCCACTGGAAACATTTGCTTTAGTGTTCAACCTTATATACTTTACCAAATAAACCGGATTCTTTCAAGATATTTAGCATCGCTGGTACCTGAAAATTATGTATTTTTTCCCTAAATACCTCGCCTTGGAAACATTTGCTCCAAGAATCTAAAAAGATCCTGCAAACTGCCCTGCCAGTCTGGACTGCAGGTACTGTTTCCCCTGTCAATTAAACGATCTCGCACCAGAAATGTCTTCATGCCAATTTCTCCAGCAACCAGGTCTTCATCAACATCATTTCCAACCATCAGACAAGCGGAAGGTTTCACCCCAATATTGGCAGCTATTTCCTCATAGTACTGAGGGTTAGGTTTACAATAATGCATATTCTCATAAGTGGTTAGCATTTCATAGGGAAAGTGCCCTATTCCTGCCCAGTCCAGCCTTAATTGGATAGCTCTTCTTGGAAACACCGCATTAGTTGCTATCACCACTTTGGATTCATTTGCAAAGACCTGTGCCATCATCTCCGGTACCCCGGCAAAGGGCTTACAATAGCCTTGCAGACGGGGAAAGCCCGTAAGATAAAATTCATCAAAGAATGATTTCATCTCCACCTCATCAACCGGCAGGGAATTGAAGAAATGTTGCATGAAACTCTCTTCGTTACGGACACCGGGATCAATATCCCTTATCATGACATCTGTAGATTTTAGTATCTGATCCACCAACTGTTGGGGATCACAATAACCACCGGCCGCC
>JBAYYO010000320.1:0-3106 GCA_041672985.1 Syntrophomonas sp.
CATCAACCTTGCTAAAGGGGCAGCCCTTCTCTCTTTTAGGAGTTTATACTATTCCGAAAATGACACTACCGTTGATCTGGTTAGACTCAATACCTTCGGTCCCATTACATCTCATACAGAGCTGGATATCAACCTGGAACGCCGGGAAGTAATACTGAATGGTCAGCCGTTACCTCTATCGGGAAAAGAACTGGACTTATTAATGGAATTGTATATAAATCGCAACAAAGCGGTTAGCTACAACAATATCAGAGGAGCGGTGTGGCCGGAACGCCCTGCATTTATGCACGATAACATCCCCGATGTAGGAAGTGATGAGATAAACGCTCTGGTATATCGGTTAAGAAAACGTTTGGGCAGCTGTGGTGCGCTTATTGTCACCATACCCCGCTACGGTTATCGTCTGGATTTATAGAAACAGCCTTTCTTTTCCATATTAAGATGATACAAATTTAGAATTAAAATTAATATGGGTAGACCATGATATATAGATGATAGAATCATGATAGGCAATACAGAAATGAAAAGGCGTTAAGTGCTGCAAAAAACGTTTCTAATCTATAGCCAAAGACATTTATCCATGTAGGAGTTCGGCATAGTCATTGTTGGTAAATTGACTGCCCCGATAGGAAGATACATTGATTTATGTCATAATCCTGGAATGTTATTTCATTATTTTTGTTCGCTTTTCAACTCATATTTATATGCGATCCAAATTTTGAAAAAGAGGCCGTCCTTTGGACAGCCTCTTTCGCTATTCTTTTCAGCAAAAGCGGGAAGATTTTACTTCGATTAATTGGATGCAAAAACAAACTACTTTTTATTACTGGCAAAGGCTTTATTTACCTCATCCTGTGCTTCTTTCTCCAATTGTTTTGCCTTGATCATAGCTTGTCGTATCGCCTGACCTTTATTATAGTTTTCCTCATAGAGCTGGCGATGCCTGTCTCTTACAGCATCAGTAAGCATACATCCTTGTATTTGATCAATGCTGTTTAGTAATTCTTTCTTACCCTGGAAGGGAACCCACCAGGCATCTTTTTGGATCATGGTTTCAACAGTAGTTATTTGATCATAAAGCCGATGACGATCTATGGTTAGATCCAAAAGAAATTTGTCCAGATCACGGCGCTTTCCATTTAACCCATCCTCCAAACCAGCTAAACTTGCTAAACGATACTGATACATAAAGTATTGTACGGGATAAGACAACTGGTCGTGAAAAGCCATACTTAAATCCAGGCTTGCATCCCAAAGGTTCAAGCAATTGGTAATTAGAGTATACGTTGATACACCGAGCAGAAGCGGAAGTCCAAGGGGAGCTTCTATCAGACCTGCAATCAAAGAACCGTCTGAAGAAATCATCTGTCCCAGATCATCTATAGTAGCCTCACCTCGTACTGTCTTTTGCCAAAATTCCACGTTGTCAGCTACTGCAAAAACGCCACCAGTAGTAATATCAGCGCCTTTAGCTACTTGAGCGATGGATTTTAGACATACGATTTTTTGACTATTTTTCTGCATGGCCCGTTGCAATTCAGGACTGGATTCAAACTGATTATCCTTAATTGCTTTATTGAGTAACTGTTGAGCCAGCTCTTGTTTAGCGATGGCTTTATCTATATGCTGCTCGAATAACAGATTTCCTGAACTACGAGTCGTATCGATGATTGATCCCAAGGTTTTATCATCCCATGTTGCTCCGCTATTATTTCCTGGTGTATTATCCGGGACGTTAGACCACTTCCCATTTTTCTTTGCAAACTCAAGGTACTTTAAGTAAGGATCAGCATTTCTATTAAAAACACCTTGTGTATTCAAAAATCCCATGGCTCCCAGTGTTTGTTTTCCAACTTTACCATCTGTACTTATCTGGTCTTTCGGATGCAAACTGTTATATTTCTCTTGCCAGATAGCTACCGCCAGTTCAGTTGCATGACCATATTGACCATATGGATCCTGGGGGTTCCCATTCCACAAATAAGCCTGTATTACAGCAACATCATCCCCTGTTGACCCATATTTCAAGACTTTTATTCCTGAGGCATTTGATTTTACTACAATATAATCATCTTTACAGGTTTCTCCGGCTGCGTTTTGAGCCCAAATTTTAAACTTCCTTTGATAACTGTCTGGCTGACCTGCTGTATTTATGGCTTTGGTTAAAGTATAGTCAGTTTCATTGCCGCTTGAGCCTTGCACCTGCATGGCGAAATTGTTCCTGCAGGTTTCTTTATCCAGCCAGCCTCCCTGACCATTATCAAATTGGAGGTACACACGCTCAGGCTTATTGCTGGCTTTAGCGGTAAATATAAACTGACTGCCAGGAATTGCTTCCCTGGGGGTTACGTTACTTGCCAATATCTGTGGTTTAGCCTGGATATCGTTGGGGGTATTCGGCTTTACTATAATATAGTCGTCTTTATAGGTTTCTCCAGCTGTGTTTTGCGCCCAAATTTTGAACTTCCTTTGATAACTGTCTGGCTGACCTGCTGTGTTTATGGCTTTGGTTAAGGAATATGTTGTTTCATTGCCGCTTGAGCTTTGCACCTGCATGGCGAAATTGTTCTTGCACGCTTCTTTATCCAGCCAGCCTCCCTGACCATTATCAAACTGGATGTACACGCGACCGGGATTGTTGCTGGCTTTGGCGGTAATTGTAAACTGACTGCCGGGAATCCCTTCCCTGGGGGTTACGTTACTTGCCAATATCTGTGGTTGACTAATTTTGCTGCCGTTTGTAACAAAGCTCTTTACTGCTCCATAACCTGATCCGGCTGAATTCTGGGCAAATGCTTGATAGTAATAGGTTGTATTGGGCTGCAGACCTGATATGGTTGTATCAAACGAACCTTTGTAATTATCATAGCCCACATATTCTTTGCCCTCAGATACGCTGCTGGTTGTACCCCATTTGAATCCGTAACCGGCAATCTCGGCTCCTCCGTTGGTATCAACGCTACCATTAAGCGTAGCTGAAGTCTCTCCGGCACTGGCTGAACTGGTGGTTACCCCTGGTTTGCTGGCCGGCAGGGGTACGAAGCCACCAGTTGTAAAGCTTTTAACCGTCCCATAACCTGATCCGGCTGAATTCTGGGCAAATGCT
>JBAYYO010000321.1:0-3081 GCA_041672985.1 Syntrophomonas sp.
TAAAGGGAGACGGGGACGGGGGGACGGGGGGACAGGTTAAGTGTCCGAGCAGGAAATAGCTCTGAACCTGTCCCCTTACCACTCGGACACTAAACCTGTCCCCCCGTCCCCGTCCCCCTGTCCCCCGGTTATTGGTCTAGCCAGGGCAGGAGGGTGTCCATGGGGTTGTAAAAAGGCCAGTTGTAAAATTGAACCATGCCCAGGTAGACGCTGAAGATAAATATGACCGTAAATACCGACATCTCTCGGTACCAGCGGTTATTTATCAATGCCGGCAGTTCCAAAAGCAGTATTAATATATAGATGGCCACCAGTATCCATATCATTTTTATAGCCATTCCTTTCGCTTCGCTCAAGGCACAAAACACAATGAAATAGTTTCTTTTAGGCTTTAGCCCTCGCGCTATTCTTTAAAGTCAAATGATCTATCCAGGAGATAAGTTCTTCTTAATGAGAAATCAACCGAGATATCCGCTTCAATACCTGCGAAGATAACGGACCAATCTGCCTCTAATGACTGCCAGAGGGCCGGGTTTTTCTGGGCAACAATGCGTCCCCAACCGAAGATGTCGCTGTTAAGGCCCTGAGTTTTCATAATGGCGGCAGTCATCTTCTTTTTGATCTCCTCGTTGGTCAGTTCCTCTATTTTATGAACATTATCCAGGGTGAGGATTTCTCCGACGAAGTTCTGCTCGAAAAAATTCCCTTCCGCTTCAACTTTAATCTGCATCTTCTTAATTTTCCCGTCTTCAATTTGTGGATTGAGGCTGGCCTTGGAGCGGGTTAATTCTATAGCCATTAATTTTTTGCTATCAGGCGAATTATCATCGGGGGAATGAATAGTGATTAAGCCTCCGGTAATCATCTTGGGGCTCAAAAACCGATACCCCTGGCTTTCCGCTTCGTCCAGCGAACCTACCATCGTGCGGTCTTTGAAAACTGCGGTACCGTCCACTCGGAGCACCTTCTGGCCCCCCATTTCCATGATGGTCACCTGGGGGACAGCTGGCTGAATACCCGGCGTGGCAAGCCTCTCCAGAAAAACATCCAGGGTGACCGGCACATAAATACCAAGTTGTTTCTCTTGAATGCGAATCAACTTTTTAAGTCCGGCTATCGAATAAGTTTCGATAGGCAATTGGGCTTCCAGGCATTCTTTGCCGATGACCCCTTTAGTGATAAATAAAAAGGAAGTTTTACGGAGATTCCGGTTGCGGGCCATAAAATCTGCGGCCTGGGCGAGATCTGCAGAGGCCAGGTCCTGACCTATGATCACGACTCCGGCATGGGCCCACAGCGGCACGCGCGGCAGGCTCAGCATGATTTTACGAGCCGCTTCAGTGTAGGTCGAGCCGGTCTGGGTAATATTGACCGGTTTACTGGGTTGGGTGCCTGCCTGACTGCTGCTGGGCTTGGCCAACTGAACGGAAAAGGAGGGCTGACCACCTTCCAGGTCCAAGACCAGTCCTTCCGCTTCCACTGTATCTACGACCTCAATCTGGTCCCAGCAGCCGCTCGTGCAGAACATGGCTAAAACCAGACAGAAGAGGAGAAGGACAGCTTTCCCTCTATTTATGAGGCAAGTTGGGGTTATCTTGTCGGATTTCATTTTCCATTCCTTTCATAGAAGGCCGCAAAAAAGTTAGGAACCAGGGCCGGCGCACAATAATATCGGTCATCTTCCGTTTATTAAAAGGAGCTACAGGAGACAAATAAGAGGTCCCGAAAGAATTCAGCGAAGTCATATGGATAAGCATCAAGAGCAACCCAATCATAATACCAAACAGCCCCAGGAACCCGGCCGTTACTAAAAAGCCGAACCGGGCTATACGCACCGCTATACCAGCGTTGTAAGAAGGAACGATAAAAGACGCGATACCGGTAAAAGCTATCACGACTACCATGGGCGTAGATACCAGACCCGCTTTGACGGCAGCGTCACCGATTATCAGTGCTCCCACAATACTTATAGCCGGACCGATGGAGCGCGGCAGCCGCAGGCCCGCTTCCCGCAGCAGTTCAAAAGTCAATTCCAGCAGCAGGGCCTCCACAAAAGCAGGAAAAGGAACCCCTTCCCGGGTAGCAGCAATGGTTAAATACAGAGGGGGGGGAATCATCTCGTGATGATAGGTAATGGCGGCTACAAAAAAAGACGGCAGCAGTAAAGCAGTAAAAAAGGCCACAAAACGTAATATTCTTAATAAAGAACCGGACAGGTAACGTTCATAATAATCCTCCGAGGCTATCCAGAAACGCGGGAAAGAAGTGGGGGCGATCAGGGCAATGGGTGAGCCGTCCACCATAATACATACCTGACCCTCCAGCAGGTGACCGCATACCCGGTCGGGTTTCTCACTGTATTCCATCTGTGAAAATATGGTATAGTGATTGTCTTCCAGGAATTCCTCCAGATAACCGGTATCCAGAATCCCATCAATATCGATATTACCAAGCCGCTTTTTTACTTCCGCCACCAATTGGGCCGGGGCAATACTGTCGATATAACACAAAACCACATCAGTTTTAGTGATCCTGCCCAGGACAAAAGCTTCAATTTTAAAATTGGTGCTCTTGATTCTACGCCTTAAAAGAGCGGTATTAAAGCGCAGAGTCTCCGTGAAGGCCTCCTTGGGGCCCCGGACGACCACTTCGTTTTCGGAAGTTTGAATGGATCGGCCTTCCCAGCCGCGGGTGCCAGCCACCAGCGCGGTGTCATAACCATCAATCAGCAAAACAGTATCGCCCGAACCAATAGAATGGCAAACATCCTGCAAGGTAGTAATGCTTTTAACCTCGGCGGCAGATAATATACTATCCTTAACGAGATTGAAAACGTCGTGTTCCGGCCAGGAGCTGCAAGAATTTATGGCCATATTTAATTCCAGCAGCAGCGACTTAAGCAGGTGGGTTTCGATCTCCTTTTTGTCCACCAGCCCGTCGAAAAAAATCACCAGTCCCCGGTTTTCCCGATGGGGGCCGAAGGTGAACTCTTTGAAGACTACATCAGAACAGCGTTCCAGCAGATAACGCAAATCGTCGGCATTTTCCTGCAGTTTGTCTGATATAGGTTTGGCAACGACC
>JBAYYO010000322.1:0-3065 GCA_041672985.1 Syntrophomonas sp.
CAGTCATAATAAGTCATAGGAAAATATGTTATATCTTTGTACACGATCAATGGATACTGGTTGGTTGCATTTTCAATGACCGTCCCGTTCAATGTCACTTTAGAAGCCGGCAAAACAACTTTTACATTGCCACTTGCTGCATAAGCCGGAACAGTAAATATTCCCAGAGTAAATATGATCATCAGTAACAGTGTGATTCGTTTTTTCTTCATCATGAGCTCCCCTCTCATTTATAATCTTTTAAATGATCTCTGAATAGAATAGTGAGCCCATAGCCATCCACCTGATTTACAAAAGCGACCCGTTCCTCAGGCAAGCTGACTATAAGATAGGCACTTTCTTGAGCAGCCGGCGGCAATTCAACACTTGCTGCCCGCTGTTCAACTTTGTATAATCCTGATGTCTGCAAACTCCAGTCCGATAAAACCAGCCAGAATAAGGTTATATAGTTGTTTTCATATCTGTTACCTGGTCCCTGTGATGTTTAATTGACCGGCGAATTGTCTTCCGCAGTATCAATGATTTGATCAGCAGTTAACTGCTTAAGATCTATTATTACTACTTCTGCGGATTGTGAATATGTTTCCGGTTCTATGGTCTCAACTGAAGGTATTGCTGGCGCTTCCGTTTCTTCTTTTCTCTGCTTATTGATATCTGCGTTATGGTTGCTGATTGATGTATTATCTACATTAATACCAAATCGATCATCAAATGAATCTCTATTTATGTCCTGAATGATACCCTGCTCATAGAGGGGGGCAGGAATTACTTCCCCAGCCTTTACCGGCAAATTATTGATCTGTATAAAACTGCCGCCCAACAACAGCGCAATGATGATTAAAATCAAAGCCCCGAAACCTTTTTTCTTATGTTTCCTATCGAATATATTTATGACTCTGTCCTGCAGGCTTTCCTTGCCACTTTTAAAACCGGTAGAAACAGCCGGATTATGATGTCTGCCGTTATAAGCGGCCATTTCAATTATCATCAGGCTGTACAATTTTTTCTCCTCAACCCCGGTTCCTTTCAAGGCAATATTATCACAGGTAATTTCAATATCCCGTTCAGCCTTTATGGCCATTATATGTACCAGGGGGTTAAACCAATGAACAGTGCGCACCAGTAACAGCAACACTTTATAGGCAATGTCATGACGCTTAATATGCACCAGCTCATGGCTTAAGATCATTCTTAACCGGGTATCATCATAATTATCATGGGGCAGCAACAGTACCGGTCGGAATAAGCCAACTACCATCGGTCCTGATATTTCCTTGCAAATACATATTTTAGGGACTTTAACCTTTAATTTTAGTCCCTGTTGCCGGCTGATCTCAGTAATTGACCGGGCATTTTTGCCATCTGCCGATACACATAAGCTATTTCTGATAATACTGCGAAATGATAAATAGCCTTTAATATTGCCGAATAGAAATGCCAGCGCACCAACCAAATAAAGTATCAACATTATTTCGATGATACCAATACTATGATTTGTGCCAAAAGCAGCGGTGGATAAGTCGCTGGCAGCAGATGTTGCATACGGAGCCAGGCTGCTGATAGCAGAAATGCTCTCTTCCGGTGCGGAAGCAATATTTAAACTAATCGGTGCCGCTGCTCCGCCGGAAAAAGGAATGATCAATCTTAGCGAGACAGCTAGCCATATAAAGTATCTCCAGTTTGATATGTACAGTTTATTTAACAAAGGTGCAGTCAAAAGCAAAACTGCAATTATAGGGGTCATACTTATAGATAAAGCTAGAAGGTTAAAAAGAAATTCTGTCATAACTATCCCTCTTTATTTTTATCGTCAATCTCTTCCACAAATTGTTTTAATTCCGCCAGGTCTTCATTACTGATCGCATCACCGTCATATAAAGCAGCGACAAAATTTTTAAGTGAGCCCATGTGCATTCTTTTCAGAAATGATTTACTTTCTTTGTGAAGATAATCTTGCTCATTGATGAGAGGGGTGTAATAATTTACTCTGCCCTGTTTGCTGATTTCCAGAAAACCTCTGTCCACCAAGCGAGCCAAAAAGTTAAGTACGGTTGTATTAGCCCAATTTTTCCCCCCGGCCAGCTTGTCCATAATATAGGCAGAAGTGACTGGCTGCGCTGCTTCCCAGATGATCATCATCAATTCCAGCTCACTGTCCGGCAGTCGTTTTATGTGTTCCATGTCCTTCTCCTTTTCCTTACTTAATTAATACTTACTACGCAAATCAAATCTTTTTCTTATTCTACATTTGTAGAACTTCAAAGTCAACTACTGCTCTTATTTACCAGTTGAAATAAAAAAGCAACCCTCAATATGGCCGCTGTGTTTCGTGATCCACATCGTGGACATATTCGTCTTGGCATCGCTATACCTCCAAAGAAATCCCCGCCGATTTTCAGTCTTCCATATAGATTAAATTAGAATCTAATCTTCAAATGGGGTTGAATATCGCAAAGGGAGACCGCAAATTAATGCCGAACAAATTAAATAACTAGCGACATTATATTGTCCCCTGTAAAGGTATCATAATGATTGGAGTTGATTCCTGTTCAGTACTTCTTCGTACATTAAGATTCCTAAAGACATTCCTACTAAATTAACAGCTTTAAGGGCAATAAATGTTACTTCCCATAATTCTATATTTCCAGATAATTCTTTTTGATTATTTTCAAAATATACAGTTGTTGATGATTTATTTAATACGTTTCAAGCTATATATACTTGCATTGAAATCACTTTTGCTAAATGTTTAGGACACAGAGAAGATATATTCATATGCTATCCTGTAATTGGAGGTGAAAAAATGGCTTTCGTATTGCTATTGGTTGAAGATGATGCCGAGCTCAGGGAAATCATTGCCGACTATTTTACAGATAAAAGCCAGGGGACTTATTATTTAGAGTTTGCTGCCACCGGTGGTGAAGGTCAGCAAAAATGTCTGGAGAATGATTATGATTTGGTGCTTCTGGATGTTATGCTGCCGGAGGTTGACGGATTTGCTATTTGCCGGGAACTGAGAAAAAAGAGCGAGGTTTCGATTATTTTTATAACCGCCCGGCATAAGG
>JBAYYO010000323.1:0-3055 GCA_041672985.1 Syntrophomonas sp.
GTCAAGCCAACCCTCGCGGAGCAGTTCTTCCAGCATGGTCGGGTTGGTGCCGTTGGTATCCAGTTTTACCAGGAATCCCAGAGCCTTTATGCTTCTAACATCAGCGGGCAGGTCATTGTTTAAAGTGGGCTCTCCTCCGCTTATAACCACCCCATCCAGAAAACCACGCCTTTGCAGCAGAAATTCCAGCACTTCTTCTATATCTATGGGTTTGACCACTATCCTGGGCTTAATTAATAAGTCGGGATTATGGCAAAACGGGCAGCGCAGGTTGCACCCCCGGGTAAATAAGACTGACACTATTTCGCCAGGATAATCAACCAGACTTTGTTTAATCATGCCTGCATATTGCATATTATGTAATCGCCCTATCTATTTTATTTGTCACATCAGATAACTGCTATTATTATAGAAACTATTTATCTGGATAAGATAGATTATAACATAAATTTACCTCCCTTCGAGCATAGCTGTCAGGCACGAATTTCTTTCTCGAGACTCACTCACGGTGTTAGTCAAGGAGGTATAAATGAAGTAGTACTAGTCTCGCCCCGAAGGCTATTTTGTGACGACTCCGACTTAATATTAATCCTGGCCCTAATTGCGCTATGATAAATAAATGTGTGGGGATAAGAACAGCATCACCCCGGGAAAGGTACCGGGGATTACAATCAGGAATTTTAATACCCATTGGCCACAATTTTGTATACATTGCTTTTCTTACCGACATGTTTTGCATAATAGCGTTTATCTTTGCTAAAATATTACTGTGCTTCATACTAGGTTTGAGATTAATCGGGTTAGGGGGACTGCAATTTGAGCAGCGATTTTAGAATCAGTATTTAACGCCTGCGCGGAAATAAAAAATCACTCCCGAGATCGGGATTTTAATTAAGGAGGTTTAAGATGTCGTTAAAGCAAACACCATTATACCCGATGCACTTGAAATATAACGGGAAACTAATTGACTTCGGGGGATGGGAACTACCTGTTCAGTACGAAGGTATGGGGATTATCAAAGAACACCACCTGGTACGTGAAAGTGCCGGCCTTTTTGATGTATCACATATGGGGGAGGTCTTCATCCAGGGAGAAAATGCGGAAGCTTTTGTGCAGAATCTGATATGCAATGACGTGAAAACTATACAGGATGGCCAGGTCCTCTACAGCCCTATGTGTTATCCGGACGGCGGGGTGGTCGACGACCTCCTGGTGTATAGATATAATAGGAACAAGTATTTGCTGGTTATTAATGCAGCTAATGTCGAAAAGGATTTTGCCTGGATGACCGAAAACCTCATGGCAGGAGTAACGGCCGACAATGTCTCCGCTCAATACGCACAGCTTGCCCTGCAGGGCCCCCAAGCCCAGGAAATATTACAGAAGCTCAGCGCTGTCGATCTGGGCAGTATAAAGTTTTTCTGGTTCAATCCGGCGGTTAAAATTTCCGGAGTAGAATGTATTGTTTCCCGGACCGGTTATACGGGAGAAGATGGCTTTGAGATATATGTTAATCCCGACAAGGCGTGCTTTATCTGGGAGGAAATAATGGTAGCGGGGGGAGATATGGTGGCCCCAGTTGGTTTAGGTGCCCGGGACAGTCTCCGCTTCGAGGCCAAGCTTCCCTTGTACGGGCAGGAGATAGATAAAGATATTAGTCCTCTGGAAGCAGGACTCGGTTTCTTCGTTAAGTTAAACACCGATGATTTCATCGGCAAATCAGCCCTGGTACAGCAAAAGGAAGCCGGCCTGAAAAGAAAATTAGTTGAATTCTCTATGATAGGTAAAGGTATTCCTCGTTCCCATTATGAAGTACATAAGGATGGACAAGCTATCGGCCATGTGACCACCGGTATGCATGCCCCCACTTTTAAGAAACCGATCGGACTGGCCTTAATTAATTACGAACATAGTACTCCTGGTACAGAAATCGAAATTATAATTCGTAATAAGGCAATTCCGGCCCTGGTAGGCCAGGGCATATTTTATCTCAAGAAGACCAAGTCTAAATAACAATCGAATGTTATTAACCCTGACAGTCAACTAAATGAAAATGTAACGGAGGAATTGGACATGAACTTTCCCGAAAAATTACTTTATACCAAAGATCACGAGTGGATTAGCGTGGCAGGAGAAAAGAGCTATATCGGTATCAGCGATTATGCCCAGACCCATCTGGGGGATATTGTATATATAGAATTACCGGAAATGGATATGGAGGCGGCGCAAGGCGAGGCTATTGGGGTTATTGAATCCGTGAAGGCAGTGGCTTCCTTTTTATGTCCGGCTGGAGGCACTATCGTGGAAGTAAATGAGGAATTAGAAGAATCCCCTGAACTTTTAAATCAAGACCCCTATGACAATTGGATTGCCGTTATTGAACTAAGTGACCAGAAGAACCTGGATAAACTCATGAACGCTCAAACCTATGCGGAATATTGTCAGAACCTTGAAGAAACAGAGGGTTAGACATATGAGATACGCGCCCAATCCGCCCTCTGTAGTAGAGGAAATGCTTCAGGCTCTGGGCTTGCAAAGCCTGGATGACCTATTCATTGATATTAAGGATGAGCTGCAGCTCAAGCGGGGTTTAAACATATCTGCCGGAAGCGGGGAAATGGAGATACGCACCCGGCTGAAAAATCTGGCCGGCCGTAACCTGAATACCGAAGATTATCCATGTTTCCTGGGCGCCGGGGCTTATGATCATTATATTCCGGCCGCATTGGAGCAACTGTTGCTGCGTTCGGAGTTTTATACCGCTTATACACCCTATCAACCTGAGATCAGTCAGGGTATATTACAATCCATTTTCGAGTATCAAACCATGATATGCAAACTGACGGGTATGGATGTCTCCAATGCTTCCCTGTATGACGGCGGCAGCGCCCTGGCCGAAGCATGCAATCTGGCCTGTGTTAACAGTAAAGGTCGTAAAAAAGTTGTGGTTCCCGATACGGTCCATCCTGAATACCTCGATATATTGAAGGCCTACTCCCTGTCGGGTCACCTGGAAGTGGTGTTGATCCCCAGCCAGAACGGCGCGGTTGATGTC
>JBAYYO010000324.1:0-3052 GCA_041672985.1 Syntrophomonas sp.
GGGACAGGTTTACTGTCCCCAGCTTCGCTCCTTGTTTCATTAACTTGGTATATGTTAAACTAATTGGAGGAGGTGGTAAATATGCCCAGAACGGCACGGGCTAAAAGCAGCAGTGGTATATACCATCTGATGCTCAGGGGCATTAATGGGCAGGATCTGTTTGAGGAGGATGAAGATCGGCGCAAATTCGTCGAAACCCTTGGGCGCTACAAACCGCTTAGCAAATATGAAATCTATGCCTATTGCCTGATGAGTAACCATGTTCATCTGCTCCTTAAGGAAAATGAAGATCCTATTGCCACGATTATTAAACGTATTAGCGGCAGTTATGTGCTGTGGTACAACAAGAAATATAGTAGATGCGGTCATTTATTTCAGGAGCGGTTTAAAAGCGAGGTTGTTGAAACAGATTCATATTTTCTAACCGTTTTACGATATATCCATCAGAATCCACTTAAGGCCGGAATAACAAACCAGGTAGAATCGTTTCGTTGGAGCAGCTGCAGTGAATATTTGGGAAATAGCAAAATAATCGATGTTGAATTTGCACTGGACATGTTTTCCAAAGACAGAGAGGAGGCTAAACGCCTATTTCAGCAATTTACGCAAGAGGTAAACAGTGACCAATGCTTGGACAATCGGGAAAGAATTAAGGTATCCGATAAAGAATTATTAGATTATTTAGAACAACTGGGAATTGATAATAGTAGTAAACTGCAAAGAACAGACAAAAATGAACGGGATAAAGTTATCAGTGACCTCAAAAATATCCCCGGGGTTAGTATAAGACAGCTGGCGCGAATAACCGGGATACCCAAACACATAATAGAAAAACGCTAGAGGGGACAGTAAACCTGTCCCCTTGTCCCCCTATCTCTGCGGGGGTTCCCATCTTTTGGCGGCCGCCTGGGATATGCGGTCGATGACGATGGCTAAAACGACGATAGCCCATCCGGCTTCAAAGCCTTTACCTACATCAACCCGGTTGGTGGCCTTGAGAACCTCTTCTCCCAATCCACCGGCACCGATCATACTGGCGATTACCACCATGGACAGCGCCATCATGGTAGTCTGATTGATCCCGGCCATAATAGTTGGCATAGCCAGGGGGAAGCGCACTTCTTTCATCATCTGCCAGCGCGAGGCACCGAAAGCCAGAGCTGCTTCCTGTACCTCCCGGGAAACCTGGCGAATTCCCAGGTTAGTAAGACGCACTACCGGTGGCAGCGCATAAATAACCGTTGCAAAAACACCGGGAACCTTGCCCAGTCCAAACAGCATCAAAGCTGGAATCAAGTAGACCAGGCTGGGCATAGTCTGCATAGCATCCAGGATGGGTGTATTATAGGCGTTGAACCGTTCGGAGCTCGACATGGCAATCCCCAGAGGTATGCCTATCAGCAATGAAATAAGTACTGCCACGATTACTATACCCAGCGTCTCCACAGCTACTTCCCAGAGTCCAAACATGCCAATGGTAAAGATAAGCAATCCGGGAAGCACAGTTTTTAGCAGGTTATGGGTCTGCCGCCAGGCAATCAAGGTAATTATAATAATCCCTGCCCACCAGGGAACCCATTTCAGCCCCGCTTCAATTTGCAGCAACAGTCCTAACACCAGGTTAGATATAGCTTCGAAAAAGGGACCCCAGGTTGCCACCAGCCATTTGACAAAACTATTGATGTGGGGTGCTACGTTATAATGCCAGTTGTCTGGGAACACCAGGCTCACCTCCGCCCGGCCGCGGCCAGTGGAGCAGGAACCGGGGTGCTCGGGGTCTGTTTCTTATAACGGCTCTTTTTAGAAAAACAAAAGGGCTGTCTTTTCTTGTTTCCGGAAAGAATCTGCCTTTCATCGTATACAAAACGCTCCACGTACTCATCCGCCGGGTTGTTAATAACTTCTTCCGGGGTACCTTGCTGTACAAATTCACCCTGCCTCATGACCGCCATACGATCCCCCAGCCGAGCCGCTTCACTCAAGTCATGAGTTACAAAGATGATGGTCTTATTTACTTCTTTTTGTAAACGGATAAGAGTTACCTGCATCTCCCTGCGAATCAGGGGATCTAATCCGCTAAATGGCTCATCCATAAGCAGGATATCAGTTTCCTGGACCAAAGCCCGGGCAATACCAACTCTCTGTCGCATACCCCCCGAAAGTTGAGCGGGATAGTGATGCTCCCAACCCTCCAGCCCCACGCGGGCAATCGCCTGACGGGCCCGGTCTTGTCTCTCCTGGGGCGTGATCCCGCGCAGTTTTAATCCAAAAGCCACATTCATCGCTACATCGCGATGAGGAAGCAGACCGTAATGTTGGAAAACCATGGCCGTCTCGTGGCGGCGGAATTCCAGGAGCTCCTTTTCATCCATGTCCAGTACATTACGGCCATTAATATTGATTTCTCCCCAGTCGGGATCTACCAGGCGGGGGATACAACGAATCAAGGTAGATTTGCCACTGCCGGATAGACCCATGATAACAAAAACCTCACCCCGCTTAACATTGAATGATACATCCTTGACGGCAAAGACAGCTCCATCGTCCTTTAAACTCTCCATAGAATCAGTATCCTGCGGGTCCAAATCAACAGGGTCTTTCCCAAATACCTTCCACAGCCCCTTCACTTCGAGCAATCGATCCTCGTTATCTATGTCCGTCATGTTATTTCACCTCTTCCAGAGCCTGCTCCACCTTCTGGGCAACATCTTCCGGGAGCCAGGCTTTCCATGTATCCGGGTATTTTTGCAGGAAATAGATAGCGGCTTCTTCAGCTCCGGTGTCATTTTCGCTCATATAAGCCAGGAAATCATTGTTCTCAGCCAGGGTAGTCTGATACTTAGCGATGAATTCCACAATTTCAGGAGCGCTGGTTTGCAGGTCAGAACGCACTCCCTTCAAGACTTTGGCCGCCGGGAAGGCGCAGCCGCGATTAATGGGATCATCATAGACTGCCTGATCATAAGCAGGTTCTTCCAGCATGGTCATGTCCATCTGCCCCATAACCCAAGTTGGTTCCCAGTAGTAACCGACCCAAGGCCGACCCTTTTCA
>JBAYYO010000325.1:0-3050 GCA_041672985.1 Syntrophomonas sp.
TTATATGAATGAAACGTCCCGGGGTAAGGATTTAATTCAGATAATAACTCCGAAATAAATCCTTATCCCAGCGCCAGTTAAATAAGCCATTGATTTAGTAATTTATTAAT
Organism: Syntrophomonas sp.; assembly: GCA_041672985.1. GTDB lineage: Bacteria > Bacillota > Syntrophomonadia > Syntrophomonadales > Syntrophomonadaceae > PHAA01. Next base: position 111 of record JBAYYO010000325.1, read on the forward strand.
ATTTGACAGCATATATCCTGAGTTTTGCAGTAAAACAATGTTAAAAAGCTCTGTAAGTACCGTATTTATGCGGACTACAGAGCTTCTGCTTAGGGCAACTTAATGTTGTATAATCAGAACCTATTTATGGTATTGCAAAATTTTTTTAATTTCAGATGTGGTCATAATTTTATTCCCCAAGTCAAGGCCGAAAACTTTCTCAATTGATTGAAGTATTTCATCTCGATAATCAAATAAATAATAGTTTTGGTCTAGGTGAGAACAAGAATACTGGATAAGAGACTCTCGTATTCGGTTGACGGGATATTTCTTATCCAGTTTGTATTCTAGTACGCGTAGAATGAGAAGCGCAACAAAACAGATGAGAAAATGTGCATTTATGTGGTTCTCGGTTCGGAGATAAATAGGTCGTGCCCTGAATTCGCTCTTGATGATTTTAAAAGACTCCTCAATTTCCCACAAGCCTCTATATATATCACGAATTTCCTGGTCAGACAGTTCCTTTTCGCTGGTAACAATGGAATAATAGCCATCATATTTTTCTTCTTCTGCGATTCTTTCAAGTTTTAACGAAAGCTTAACCCCATCCGGTATTTCTCCGGTTTCCTTCACAAACTTAATATTATTGATATATCCGGCAGCACCAATACTGGTAGCCCTGGTATACTTTCCTGGATTCGCGATTAAATCTCTGGCCTTTTTAAGGACAAGCTCCCGTTCTCTTTTCTGCTTTTCTGCATACTTCTGCGAATAATATGCCATCTGTTTCTGATAAATGGTCATTTTCAAACTGCGTTTTCCCCGTCGGTTTTCCAGTTGTATGGTTTTAGCATATATTCTGGATTTGTGGGTGAAAATGACCTCTTCCCCGTCTATATCTACTTCTTTACTATGAATGTATCCCTCTGTATTGAGTACCCATGCCTTAAACTCCTTGTCGGCAGATAATACGCTCTGCCCGTAGACATAGCCGTCATGACCACAGGAATCATCATCATTGGTTCCAGCAAGAAAAGCGGTATTATCGCTGGTATTAAGGCCTCTGTCCGCAACAGCAATGATGCGTTTCAGGCCATAGTCCTTCTTCACCCTGCGGATAATAGGAAGAAGAGATGTCTTTTCGCTATCTCCACCGGAAAAGATATTGAAAGCCATAGGAATACCGTTTGAGTCCATCAAAAGACCCATCTGGACAATCGGATCTGGACGGTGTTCCTTGGAAGGTCCTTTTTTTCGGAATCCTTTTTTAATCAGAACACCCTTATCATCATATTCGTCCTCATCATTGTAAGGGATTTCAAAGTAATAATTGGTGACATCATAGTATCCCAGTTCTCCATCACGACCAATAATATCACAGACTTTTTCGTGCAAATATTTCTGGATGGATTCTGAGTACCGGGCAAAATAATCAAGCGAGCGATACAAGTCATCAAGGGAAAAGTCGTATGATTCAAAGAAAAAATCGCGCCTGTCAAAAGCCTTCTTTTTGGAGGAAGGAAAAAGAAATCGGTTATAGATGAGGAGACTGAAAATACTATTCAGGTTGTACTCAATATTAAGATGCTTTTGCTTATTCTGTAAAAAAGTATGGATGCCAAGGAGTGAGTAAATGCGCTTAGGAATAGCATAGCCCAAGTTTTTTCTGGCAGATGAATTATCTGCAAGGCGTTGATTAAGGCTAACTTCTAACTTACGCTCACTAGGCGTAGCCAGATTACGTTCTTTAGCAACAGATTTAAAGTGGGCGATAGGATCGTCATATTCTTTTTCCAACTCATCAAGGTAACCGATTTTTTCTATAGTTTTATGCTTAACCTTACCATTCTCCCGGTAACCTTGTACAAAGGAGAGGAATACCCTTCCGTTACTGACATTCTTTTTAAGAAACATAGTGAACACCCCCTAATATGGATATTATATCATGTTCTACAACATTATACAACAAATATATCCATAAATATTGACATTAATATAGCCCGATATTTCGAGCTTATAAGGATGCTTTTTATTTTTTTACTGCAAAACTACGGCGGGGGATTGTTCAATTACTATCACATCGTGATTTTCAGCGGAGAGTAATTGGGCCATACTGAAGCCCACTTTTCCCGCACCGATAATAATCACCTTCATAAAATACGCCCCCTGCCTATCATAGTATTACGCTTAAGATAATCAAGTTATCCAGAGTTGTCAAGAAAAGGTTGGACGTTAACCCACGGTCATTCCCAAACGCCAACTTGTGAGGCTGAGATTGGTCAGACTCTGTTATACCACTTAAACAATAATTTGGCTACTATGGTTTACAAGCCAAACCATCCACGTTATAATATGAAAAAACAAATAAGCCGATGAGCAAGAGAAGTAAGAATGATTGATGTATTCAGAGAATCGCTAACTGGTGAGAATGCGGTTACTAAGATGATTCTGAATGGACTTGTGAGGGCAGCTCGAAATCGAGAGAAAGTAGGTGCTGACGGGAACCCTGTCCGTTATCAGTGGGGTACATATGATAGTATGTAAAATGAGTGGACGATTTATCGTCAATTTTGGGTGGTACCGCAGAAGTTTGAGAGCTTTTGTCCCTACGGGAGGGGCAAGGGCTTTTTTTTATTGGTTTTTTTCACAGGACGAATAATTTATCAATAGCAAGCAAGGAGCGTGATATACATGTCAAAGGGGCGGTTTGGAATTCATGGCGGGCAATATATTCCAGAAACACTGATGAATGCAGTGATTGAGCTGGAAGAGTCATATAACCGCTATAACAATGATCCTGACTTTCAAATGGAACTGGAGGACCTGCTCAATAACTATGCAGGTCGCCCTTCACTGCTCTATTTCGCAGAGAAAATGACTAGAGATCTGGGAGGTGCCAGGATTTATCTCAAGCGGGAGGATCTCAACCATACCGGCTCGCATAAGATCAACAACGTACTG
>JBAYYO010000326.1:0-3046 GCA_041672985.1 Syntrophomonas sp.
TCAGGCCGGAGTTCCACCCTTGATCCGCTCGAGTTGTTAGAGTGGTGTGGGGTAAAACATCTACAAAAACGTTACCCGCGGCAGTTGTCTGGAGGCGAACAGCAAAGGGTTGCCCTGGCCCGAGCCCTGGTGTTAGAACCTGAAATGCTGTTGTTGGATGAGCCTTTTAGCGCGCTGGATAAGGATAACAAAATAATTCTGCGGCAAGAAGTAAAAAGGCTGCATGAAAAATGGCAGATTCCTTTCGTACTGGTTACCCACGATGAAGAAGATGCGAGTTTTTTAGGGGATAAAATTATCGGAATAGAGAAAGGCCAGATACACCAAATTGTATGAAACCTTAATTACAGAGGCTTAGCACAATGACATAGTATTTTGAAGAGTGCTATATAACAAAACCATGGAGGTTTGCCCCTGGGATAACGCCTTCGTGGTTTTGTTGTTCTAATCCCTCATTTTTAACCCGTTACCTCAATTTTGCAATCTGGTCTAGGTCGTTTTTTTCATCATAATCCAGACACCCCGGTCATCATTAATGATATCCGCTTCGATTTCCAGTTCGTGTAAAAATTAAGCCCCAGATGGCCGCCGCAGCCCACGTCAAAATTGTACCAGTAATAATTAAGACTTCGTTGTCTTCACCCGACATCAAATAACTCCCTCCGCCGCCGCATTTATCAATTCTTCTCCGCACAGCAGCTCAATCTCAACCTCGTCACCCTGGTGGTACCCATGTACCCCTATTGGTAATGTAAGCAGCGCGTTGCAGTTCATTATTACCGGCAATGAATCCATTCCTGTCATAGGTACCGCCTTGTATTGGCCATCATGCCAATACAAATTAAACCGGGCCAGCATTTCAACTCCCGGGGGCTTCATAATGCCGGAAGGTAAAACTACTTTTACCCTCCGGCGTACGGGATCAGGCTGATGCAAAAATTTATTAACCATGACAGATACACACCAGTCCATCGCATAAAAGGCACCTAAAGTTGGTCCTGGCAGGTTTATAACTGGCTTCTCATTGACCATAGCTAAAGCAACCGGACGTCCCGGCATGATTAATATTCCATGCTGCAGAATTTCTCCCCTTTCCGCCAGGATTTTGACAGTATAGTCTTCTTGTCCTTTGGATGAACCACCATTAATTAGCACAATATCGGCCACAGAAAGAGCATCATCCAGTACTGCCTGTATATCTTGCCCATTGTCCCTTACAATAGGGTAACAAAGCGGAAGAGCCCCCCACTGCTTTAAAAGTGCCTTTATCATAGAGCCGTTAGACTCTATATTTTGGCCTCGTTCAGGTTTGGTCCCCGGCGGTACAAGCTCGTTACCGGTAGGAATAAAAGCTACTTTGGGTTTAGCTAACACCGGCACCATATTAACCCCTCCGGCAGCTAATACCGCCAGGTGAGCAGGCTTTAAACAGCTGGTTCTTTTTACCAGCATTTCACCTTCTTTGACAGTAGTGCCTGTGGCACGCACTAAATTGCCGGCCCGTACGTTAATATTGGGGGAAATAGTAAGTCTTCCTCCAACATCAAAAAAGATTTCCTCTACTTTAATGATGGCATCGAAAGCATCATCAAAATCATCGCCAGTATCGGCCTGATTATAATGAGTCCCATTTTGCCATCCGCTGGTATCAGGGATACCGTTAGTAAAATCTGCCGAGCGGACTGCAATTCCATCTGCCATTGACGCACGATATACCGGTAAGTTAACATTGGAAAAAATATCCCGCGCCACTACCCTGTCTAATGCATCATCAAGCATTACCGTTTCTATATCTGCAGTCGGTCTCCATCTGCTAAACAATAATTGTAAAGCTTCTGATCTGCTTATAAGTTTATCCGCTTCTATTCGCATATTTCCTCCCTCTTAAAGCTGCCTATTTTTTGTCCTCACTAATATTTTCCTTTACTTGATCATCAGTTAAATCACACTTAAAGAATTGGCTGTAAAAATCCTTAACCTCCTTCTATCGCACACTTGTTTCTTATAATCAGCCGTTCCGCTGATTTCCCGAAAAAGTGATATCCGGAACCTGCTTCGCTTATGATATCCAGAAGCTCGTCGGGTTTTGTCACCAATATACCGCCCAATACCGTGACACCTCGCCGGAAAAAGGCGTCCGGGAGCATACTTGCTGTCGGCCCCGTCACAATGATCTGTGCTCCGGGCTTTGACAGGGCAAGCAATCCCGGCAGGGTATCATTAAGCAACGTCGTGCCGGTAATTACCAGCAGATCCGCATCAGGCACATATGCGGGGGCTTGATCTGCAGGCGCGTAATAGGCCATCTCACGGGGTTTTAGCGTTGCAGTATCAATCTCCAGCACTCGAAAATCGACATTTTCCTGGATAAGTTTTTTCATAATCGGAACAAGCGCCCCCACCACAACCGCTTTCTGCTCCGAATGGATTTCGACCTCATCAAACGCATCCACACCAACAACCAGTTCATACCCTTTATCCGGCATTAACTCCCAACAGGAAGCGCTCAGCGCATTTAGAACCGCAATTCCAAGCGTTTTTTTGAGGATGTTGCCGCTGAACAAATCGTCCAGATATTCCCGCACCGGGCGACCAATTAGTTTACCGGAAAGCGGCATTGCTTTTGCCGAGCTTGGGCAGCAAACCGCCGCCGGAATCTCCTTAATCGGCGTAAAGCATAGGCCTCCATGCCCATCACTCAACTTGACGCCAGAAAAAAACATCCCGAGCACCGCTCGCTCCACCGCCAGCTGATCCAGCTGATCACCCAGAATCTTTTCCACCTGCAGAATTGTTTCTCTTAATATAATATTGTCTATTTGATATTCCATGGAGAACACTCCTTTATTTCAATTGAAAGTTGTCATATGTAAACTACACCCCGGTACTTATGCACTTAGGTTTTGCTGCCCCATAAATATAGAGATGCGAGCTCCCTATGGCCTATAGTCCGCCTGTAGCTCTATTTTAGCCAATAATCTCTTTAATTTGCTCGTTGGTAAAATCGTGCTTAAAGAAGTGACTGTAGAAATACGAAACTTCTTTC
>JBAYYO010000327.1:0-3026 GCA_041672985.1 Syntrophomonas sp.
AGCTAGCCATGAAATCCTTTAATTCTTCCCGTCCGTTTATCGCCTCTGCTTCAACCGGGGTAGCTTTAGCAGCCTTCGAATATGCGCGTGATTATGCCAAGGAAAGAAAGGCCTTTAAGACCAGCATAGCCAATTTCCAGGCCATACAGTTTATGCTGGCAGACATGGCCATGGAAATCGAAGCTTCCCAGCTTTTATGGCAGAAAGCGGCTTGGCTCCTGGACGAGAAGATGATGGCTGCTGATCTATCTGCCATGAGCAAATGCTTTGCTGCCGATGCCGCCAACCGGGTAGTTACCAACGCGGTGCAGATCCTGGGAGGATATGGATTCTGCAGAGATTACCCGGTGGAAAAAATGATGCGGGATGCTAAAATCCTGCAAATATTCGAAGGAACAGCTCAGATACAACGCATTATCATTGGAAAGAGCGTGTTGGCCTAAGGTTAAAAACAGAGAAACCAAGATGTTTTCTTGGAAGGATACAGATTTTAAGGCGGGGATTCAATGAATGATTTATTTGATAAAAGACCTAGATTAACCCGGAAAAACAAAGTAGTTTCTCTATCCGAAGCGGTGAATGAAATTAGAAACGGCGACGTTCTAATGCTAGGGGCTTTTATTGACACGCGTCGTCCTATGGCGGCTGCTTATGAAATTGTAAGACAACAGAAGCACGGCCTTATCTTGTTGGCGCAATGTTCTCTAGCTGAAGATATCCTGGTGGGAGCCGGATGCGCAGAGGCCTGGCGGGGTTGCTACACAGGGATAGCCACCTTTGGCTTATCCCCGGCAACCCTTCGCAAAACCGAAGCAGGCCAGTTTTTTCCGGATGAAATCGGACATATTGACATTATACTTGGAGCCATGGCGGCTATGGTGGGCAGCCCCTTCGTGGCTACCCGTGCCACCCTGGGGAGCGACGTGCTTAACGACCAGATGGACAGGAATAAGATCTTATTAGAAAAGGCGGGCAATAAAGGCATGATTCCCCAAAAAAAATTCGAATTGATCGAAGATCCCTTTTTTAATGAAGGAACGATAAAACTCCTGCCGGCTATGCCCGCTGATGTAGCCATTATTCATACCCAGATGGCGGGAGAAAAAGGAACAGCCAGAATCAGCGGCAGCCTGGCCTTTGATCATTATTTTATTCACGCAGCCCGGACAGTGATCGTTACCACTGAGCAAATAGTCCCGGAAGAATATTTGCGTCGTGACCCTAATCGTAACCAGATTCCCTGTACTGCAGTGGACATGGTAGTGGAGATCCCCTGGGGGGGACACCCAAGCCAGGTCATGGGTTTTTATGACACGGATATTGAATTTATTAGAGATTACGTAGCATCAGCCCGTACGGAGGAGAAGTTTAAAGAATGGGCCGACGAATGGATTTGGGGAGTGAAAACCCGCGACCAATATCTGGATAAGCTTGGCGCTTCGAGGTTGGAGAGCTTGAGGGCAGCCGGCCCATTGGGATATCGTTCCAGGAATGGCAAATAACTGGTTAGGCCCGGATGATGAAGGAGGATGGATATGAGTAAAGTGGTTAGCCTTCAGGAAGCTATACAAATAATACAGGACGGAGACACCATCTTTACAGGTGGTATCGTTGAAGATAGGCGCCCGGTAGCAGCAGCTATGGAGATAGTGCGCCAGAAAAAAAGAAATCTGGTTTTACTGGGTACCTGTTCACTTTCAGATGACATCATGGTGGGGGGCGGGTGCGTCGCAGCTTATCGGGGGTGCTACACTGCTAACGGGGCATTTGGTATTTCCCCTAATATTAAAAGACGGGCCGAATTAGGAACAATCATTGTTGATGACATTGGGCATCTTGATTTTGGCCTTGGCTTAATGGCGGCTCAGGCCGGAGCGCCTTTCATTGCTTCCAAGACATGTATAGGAACCGATGTATTAAACCCCGCCTATGATAATTTATCAAAAGTAGTTCAAATAGCCAGAGACAAGGAAATGTTGCCTAACAAAAAATATATTTTAATGGAGGATCCCTTCTTTGGTATGGGGACCGTCCAGCTAGTTCCTGCTATTAAGCTGGACACATGCATTTGTCATGTTCAGATGGCAGGAGAAGAAGGAACCGTCAGGATAGATGGAAGCTTAACCCACGATCATTTTGCCGCGCTATCCGCTCGCAAAGTAATCGTCACGGCAGAAAAGGTTGTACCGGAATCATATATCAGGCAGGATCCCAATCGCAACTGTATCCCCTGCACATCTGTGGATATGGTGGTTGAGCTGCCCTGGGGAGCCCATCCTGGTCAGGTTTATAACTGCTACGATATGGATATACCATTCCTCCAGGAATATGCCCAGGCTTGTTCCACCCAGGAAGGTTTTGATAAGTGGGCTCAAACATGGATTTTCGAAAATAAGGGGCACGAAGAATACCTGGACAAATTAGGTGCGAGCCGCCTTGAGAAACTGCGGGCTTTACCCCCATATGGCTATGTTCCCAGAAAAAAAGGAGGGGTGGAATAATGACTAAAGAATTTGCGAAAATCGGTGAATATTCAGCAGTAGAAGCAATGGTAGTTCATGCTGCCAGGTTTCTAGCCCAGTTCGATGGCAAAAAGGGACTGATTGGGACCGGCTTACCTTTGGTTGCATCACAATTGGCCAAGATGACCTACAGCCCTAACATGATCATTTTTGTGGAGACCGGGCAAGCCGATGCCAATCCCCAGGAATTAGCCATATCTATTATGGACAGCCGTTTAACCTATGGATCGTCCTGGCAGATGGGGGATCCGGAAGGACTTTTTCCATTAAGCCGAAATGAAATAGACTTTGGCTTTATCGGTGGGGCTCAAATTGATAAGTATGGAAATGTAAATTCAACATTCATTGGCGGAGATTACAATAAGCCTGCAAAAAGGCTGGCAGGAACAGCAGGAGCAGTTGATATTGGAGTCTTTGCCAAGACCACGGTTGTACTCATGGCCCACCAGAAGCGGCGGGTAGTTGATTTCGTCGATCATCTTACTACCCCCGGTTGGATGGTTA
>JBAYYO010000328.1:0-3025 GCA_041672985.1 Syntrophomonas sp.
CATCGAGTTGGACAGGGAATTGCCGCGGGAAGGTTCCGACCATGATGGTTCCATCCATTCATTATCATCCGCAGCGGGGATATGTAAACAATCCCCTATCTCCAAGGAATTAGGGTTCTTATCCTGGTTAGCCTCAATCATAGCCACCCTGCTTACCTGGTAGCGTTCGGCCAGGTTGGCAATGGTATCCCCGGGGGATATAACATGAACTGTCCCCTGACAAGCAGGAATCCTGACCGTAGATCCTATTTCAAGGATGGTTTTTTCATTCATATTATTGGCCAGCATCAAGATCTTCAGCTGTACATTGTTTCTGCGCGCAATTCGAGAAAGAGTATCTCCTTTTACGACGCGATGAAGCTTCAGCTGTCTATCAGCGGTGCTGCTCACCACCTCAGAAAAGGGCACAAAATTACCCTCACTTAATCTGGCTGCAGACGGGTGGGCGCATAAAGCCAGCATAAAAATGCACAGCGCGACTGAGCCTAGCAAGCTTTTATTCAATTGCTTCACCTCAATTCTGCCCTGGACTAAAAAACAGGGCTTGCTCGCCAATAGTATGGACAGAATTAGAGGGATTTATACCTGTTTACTAACGGTTGTTACGTGAATAGTCCCTTTTGCCAAAAATGATAGGCGCAGCACGTAGAAGGTCCTCATTAGATTTGGTCTTTTTCATGGAGTCAATCATCATCTGCATTGTTTCTACCGAATTATAATCGCTGAATGCATTGCGGAGGTTCCACATAAGTTCCATTTCCTCAGCATTGAACAACAGTTCTTCTTTGCGGGTTCCGGATCTCTTAAGCTCAATCGCAGGAAAGATTCTCCGTTCGGACAGCTTCCGATCCAATACCAGTTCCATATTGCCAGTCCCCTTGAACTCCTCAAAGATTACTTCGTCCATGCGCGAGCCTGTTTCCACCAATGCGGTGGCAATAATGGTCAAGCTACCCCCCTCCTCTATGTTGCGGGCGGCTCCAAAGAACCGTTTTGGTTTGATAAGGGAAGTAGGGTCAATGCCCCCGGATAAGGTTCTGCCGCTGGGGGGAACCACGAGATTATGCGCTCTGGCCAAACGGGTTATGCTGTCCAGCAGTATTACCACATCTTTTTTGTGTTCAACTATACGTTTGGCCCTTTCTAACACCATCTCAGAAATTTTTACATGATTTTCCGGTGGTTCATCAAAGGTGGAAGCCACAACCTCGGCCTCGGTGGACCGTTGCATGTCGGTAACCTCTTCCGGTCGCTCGTCTATCAGGAGAATAATGACTACCACCTCGGGATGGTTTTTGGTTATCCCCTGGGCCATTTTCTGTAAAAGCATCGTTTTACCCGCTTTAGGCGGTGCCACGATTAGGCCTCGCTGTCCTTTGCCGATAGGAGCCACCAGGTCTATTAAGCGGGTAGAAAGCTCCTGTGATTCTGTGGCCAGATTGAGCCTTTCGGTCGGATAGAGAGGGGTAAGGGCATCGAAATGAATTCTCTTTACCGCGTCCTCGGGAGGAAAGCCGTTGACATCTTCAACCTTTAAGAGGGCAAAAAACCTTTCACTGTCTTTAGGAGGCCTTACCTGTCCACCTACCCGGTCTCCGGTACGCAGATCGAATTTTCTGATCTGGGAGGGAGACACATAAATATCTTCATGGCTGGGCACATAAGCGAAAGGTCTGAGGAATCCATAGCCATCATTCATGATTTCCAGGACCCCTGATGCCTGCAGAAGTTCATTGGAGTGAGTCAGCGCTTTAGTAATCTCGAATACTAATTCCTTTTTGCGCAGTTTGGAATAGCCACCCAAATTTATTTCCCTGGCAATCTGGTACAATTCCAGCATGGTTTTGTTCTCCAATTCGGATATATTCAATTTATTGCTCCTTTCTGAATTTTTGCACAAGTGTATATTTGATGGAAAGCACCAGAGAAAAGATTGGCGCTGGATGTTAGGTTTTTCTTACTCCATGCGGAGTTTGATGCGATGATCACTGAATAGAGGTTTCTTATCGAGGCGGTGATTAGCTTCAATAAATCTAATGGTTCCCGATTTGCTCCGCATAACAATGGTTTGAGTAATAGCATGTCCCTGTAGATATCTTACTCCCTGGATCAAGAAGGAATCTGTAATTCCAGTAGCTACAAATATTACATCTTCAGATTTGACCAATTCATCAATGGTAAACAACTGTTTCGTGTCTTTAATACCCATCTCATGACAACGTCGGATTTCATCATCATTTTCCGGAACCAACCGGGCCTGAAAATCACCTTCCAGGCATTTCAGGGCGGCAGCCGTTATTACACCTTCCGGCGCTCCACCAATCCCCATAAGTACATCTACCCCTGAGTCCTGATAAGCGGTAGCCACTCCCGGTGATACATCGCCATCCGATATAAGCTTAATTCGAGCCCCCGTGCGGCGAACTTCTTCAATTATTCCCTGGTGACGCTCGCGATCCAATATGACAACGGTGACCTCGCTCATGGACTTGTCCAAAGCTTTCGCTATTTGGCGCAGGTTCTCTTTCACGGGTGCATCCAGGAAAACCCGTCCTTTACACTGGGACCCTACCGCGATTTTATCCATATACATATCGGGGGCATGCAGTAAACATCCCCGCGGTGCAGAAGCCAGGACTGCAATGGCTCCGGTAAGACCTTTGGCAACAATATTTGTTCCTTCCAGGGGGTCTACCGCAATATCCACCTCGGGCGGAATACCCAGTCCTACCCTTTCGCCGATATAGAGCATCGGCGCTTCATCCATTTCGCCTTCACCGATGACGACCACCCCATCGATAGATACTGTATCAAACATAACCCGCATAGCGGTGACAGCTGCATCATCGGCGGCATCCTTATTGCCCCGGCCTACCCAGCGGGCTGCCGACAACGCAGCAGCTTCCGTTACTCTTGCAAACTCAAGAGCTAATTCTCTCTCCACAACGAAACCCTCCAGTTCCTAAAACGCCTGCTTCCAATCATTCATAAATTTTTCAATTCCTGCCTCAGTTAAGGGATGTTT
>JBAYYO010000329.1:0-3017 GCA_041672985.1 Syntrophomonas sp.
AATTGATTGGATTTCTCCGTGATGCGGCTCAAGAACCTCTGCCAGTTTGCTAAGATTATATAAAATATTGCCTTCATGCTTCTGCACCGTCACATATCTGTCCAGGTTAGCCAGAAACAGCTTGCTGTCTTCCTTCAGTTCTACGAAAAGAACCAGTTCATTTTCACAACCGCTTTTTGAATTGGTGTTAAAAGCTGTAGTGGCAACCCTTGTTGCCCGCTTAAATTTCTCGTAGGCCTCAGCAGTATAACCCTCGAATCCCTCAGCCAATCCAATAAAGTCCTCATAGTTGGCGGGGTTAACTGAAAATGAGTAGACGTAATGAGCCTCATCGGTCACAATCTTGGTGCCCATGGAGGAGGCAAGTTTTTCTTCGCTCTTTTCATTGGAATTACGGAAGGGAGATAGGATGTCCTGTGCTAACACATTAGTATTTGAGAAAAGGTTAAAGCCCTGATTGATTTGCACCGCGCCCGTAATACTAATATTCTGTTTCTTTTCAGCAAAAGTTGCTCCGAAATTCATTACATCAGTAGCAGAAAACAGCTTGCCCAAAACCTCTTTGGAAGAAGTTTTATCATCTAAAGCACCGAAAAGCAGCGTGTATCTTTCGTTTAAATCTCGCGGCTGTATTTTATCACTGCCTTCACTGTTTTTCATACTTTTAATGTATAGCACTGGATCGCCTTCACTCATCCACATACGCTTCATGGGATATTTCAAGGCTTTATCACTTCCAAAGATATCGTTGTTGGTGGTCGTCTTGGGATAACCAGACAGATCAGCATTAAAATTGGCCATGTAAGCTCCAACCCCGATAACTCCATATACTCTGTTAGTTTTTTTCATTTTAGACATCCTCCCTGTCTTTATAATAGATAATGTTCTCGGCGGCAAAACCGTAAAACAACGCATCCAAGTTAATTGATTCTTCTTTTTCCGGTATATATGAAGAAGCTATGGTAAGCATATTGTTAAAGCGGGGGTTGTTTATTTTAATGTCGTGAGCATAACGTTGAAAATGTTTCCGGTATTCCTTTTTGATATCTCCTACATTCTTGGCGCCAGTTATCCCCCGCCACAACACGTCGTACTGCAGAGCCTGCGCCTGGCTTAAACTGAAAAAATATCGTAGGAGCTGTCCTACTGCTAAATGAAACTCCCATTCATTCTGACAGTTGGCCGTATTCTTAGTATTCAAAACCTTATCTTTTAGTTCCAGATAAGCTGTCTCAATGGTTAACCCCATATCGTTTTCCTCCTCACGAAAGTATTTCATCAACGAAAATCTTACATTAAGGGCATGGGCAAGCGCGGGTATGTAATCCAAATTATGCAGCCTTGCCAGGATTACACCCATTGTCATCTTGTCAATACAACTTTGTATGGGCAAGGAATCCCCCTTACGAAGCCAGGCTCGCATAGCCCCTCTCGTCAACATGATTTGGTTGGCCAGAGCTTGCGATAGTCTTTCATTTACCTTGATGCGTTCGACATCATAATTGCGGACGAGCTGAAAGGCATAGAGATTTTCATTGATGTGCCCCTCAACCGCACTCAACTTGTCCAGCTTTCCGCCCTGATACTTAGTCGCATCCAGATAATTGCTAAAAACAATCGGTTTGCTCATTCTGTCGCTAAAACTTGGCAGGAAGTCACAATCATCTATGGTAAGACCAATACCTCGTTCAAAATGCAGGTACATTACCGGCTTACGCACATCGACCTCGCTCGCAACGGCCAGTAGTTCAGGGGCATGTTCCCAAACTGGGATGTATCCGTTGTACAGCGGCTTGCCTTCCCTCCCTTGCCCGTACAACCATAAGTATAACTTGCGCAATAAAACCGCATCCTCGGTGGTAATTCGGTACGGTACTTTAAAAGCGGTAGTCTTATGTTCCAGGTATGGTTTTTTGGCGTTCATTCCCATGTCGGAATTGGATAGTCCAAACATCCGGCCATCGATATTAACATTGCAGCTGTTGTTGTTAAATATCTTCGGCAGCAAATAACGCCCACTTTCATAAGCATAGGCTTCCTCTCCAACACTTAGGAAGAGCTTGATATAACAGTTATCTTTTATGCCCAGCTGTTTAATGCGCTTAACAACCGTATCGAATGATGCTATAAACCGCTCTTTATTAGTATTAATGGTCTCTTCCTGGAGAGGTTCATAGCCTGCGGCAGCCAATATTTCAGCACTCCCTTTATCCTTGGGAGTTAATAATGCGTTGAAATAACGGTCGATATGCTCCTTCAAATTGGGATGCTCCTTGCCCTCTTTATAGAAAACATCGTGTTTACAGAAGAGACTGAACAGATTATTGCTGTGAATCTGCTTCTTCGGATCCACTGATTTATTCATCTCAACCAGACTGCTATCAAAATCAGCCTGTTTGAACCATTCCACTAAGGAGTCGTTCTCAGGTAGGTCAGTTTTTTTCTTAACATAGAGCTCATCCATACTACTATCATCGTTTAAACGAATGTAGAGACCTGGTTTTAAACGATAATTTTCTAATACCATGGTATCTGTATCAAACTCAGGAAACTGCTTTTCATGTTCTATAAACTCATTTAGCAATTCCTTTAACATTTCTTCACCTCCTCGCTAAACAGTATCCGAAGCCGAGAGCGTTCTTCTCTCCTAAGCCCTGACCTAAAGCCGTAAAAGCCAGTTGCTGGGCCCATGGGTGAGGCTTAACCTTCAGTTGCACTTTGTGTCCAAGCAGAGTTGTCCCTTTGTAGCTCACGCCAATTGGCTTCTGATTAAGGATCTCTACCAGCTCATAAAACAACTCATCTGGCTCCGTGAAGTCAGCGTTGAATGCCTTGCACTTTTTTACGGTATTGCTATGCAGTCTGCTGGCTAACAGCGCCAAACCGTTTTCCGGCATCCAGCATCGATTATCAACAGTACATACTATAGGGGTAAGGCTAACAAGCTCACTGATGTGGGTTTGGGAATATGTTCTCATTTCGACAGAGACTACCCGGGCTTTCCCATGGACTTTGGG
>JBAYYO010000330.1:0-3010 GCA_041672985.1 Syntrophomonas sp.
GCACCGAATTTTACCGCTCTGTATGACAAATATTCCTCTCTCCCCCTGGTGGTGGCCTATCTGCAGGATATGCACCAGGATGTTCTAAACAATCTCGATATGTTCAAAGCTAGTGAAGATGATTCCCCCCTGAATTTGCTGCGACGTATGGACAAAAGAGCTCTGGTGAGGAGATACCAGGTAAATCAGATTGTAGATAATTCGACTCTGCAACATGCTCCGGTTATTTTTGAGAACAACCCCAGTTACGCCAATTTATTTGGTCAGATTGAGTTCGAAAGCGAATTCGGGGTTCTTACCACTGACTTTTCCAGAATCAAAGCCGGGTCCATCCATAAGGCCAACGGCGGTTATCTGGTCATAAACGTTTATGACATCATCAACAACTTCTATGTGTGGGATAAACTAAAAAGGATTATTAAGAACAAGGAAATCGTAGTGGAAAGTATAGGCAAGACCTTTGGCCTGGGCAACAGTGAAACCCTTCAGCCGGAAGCTATTCCCATCGATATCAAGATAGTCCTGATCGGAGAAGCAATTTACTATTATCTGCTCTATGCTTATGACGAAGAGTTCCAAAAACTATTTAAAATCAGGGCTGATTTCGATATGGATATGCCGCGAACCCCCAAGCATATGAGGGATTATGCGCGTTTTATCAGTTCCGTATGTACCAATAAGCAACTAAGACATTTTAACTCGGCGGCGGTAGCCAAGGTCGTTGATTATGGCTGCAGGCTGGCTGATGACCAGAATAAGTTGAGCACCCTTTTCAATAAACTGGTGGAGATAATTTACGAAGCTAACTGCTGGGCAGGATATGACAAAGCTGAGTTGGTCAGCAGTGAACATGTGAGCCAGGCAATAGCCGAAAAGCACTATCGTTCAGCCATGCTGGAGGACAAAATGCAGGAATATATAGAACAGGGTACCATAATGATAGACGTTACTGGCAGCAAAATTGGTGAATTAAACGGTCTGGCGGTGTATCAGATAGGGGATCACCAATTTGGTAAACCGGTTCGTATAACTGCCAAATCATTCATGGGCGAAAAGGGCCTGATTAACATAGAAAGAGAAATTCAGATGAGCGGGAGCATCCATAGTAAAGGGGTATTGACCCTGAATGGTTACCTGGGAGCTCAGTACGCCCAGGATAAACCCTTATCACTATCCGCCAGCCTGACCATTGAGCAAAGTTATGGGGGGATAGAAGGGGATAGTGCGTCCAGTGCGGAACTTTATGCATTACTATCCAGTCTGGCCGGGGTTCCCTTGCGGCAGGGCATAGCAGTTACCGGGTCAGTTAACCAGAATGGAGAGATTCAGGCCGTAGGTGGAGTGAACCAGAAGATCGAAGGATTTTTTCAGGTTTGTCAAAAGCGTGGTTTAACCGGGCAGCAGGGGGTTGTGATTCCCTGGCAGAACATAAGGAACCTGATGTTGAATGAGGACATAATCGCTGCCGTAAAAGCTAAACAGTTTACCATTTGGGCCGTTAAACACGTTAATGAGGGGCTGGAAATCTTGACCGGCCTGACTGCCGGCGAAAAGAAAGAAAACGGTGATTTCCCCGCTGACAGCATTCACTGCCTGGTTAGTCGTAAACTAAGCGGGTGGGGCAGCCGGGGCGGATATAGAATATCCGGCAGCATAAGGCCCCTGCCCGGTGATAAAGGAATAAGAAGAAGAGCGAGGAGGTAGTGACTGTGAATAGAATAAAGCGGGCTATTATGGCGTTGCTACTGGTAGCGTTTATAGCAGGAATAGCAGGCTGTAACTTCGATTATCGGTCGCTTCTCCCGAAAACCCCAAGCCCGGAGACACCCTTGATAAAAGTACAGATTCAATTCACCGATGATGAAAAAGTTAACTGTTATGTGAAAAGTCTGGGTTTGGATAAGGATGCTACGGTTTATGCGGGAGGACCTTCATTAAACTATATGTTTGATCGCGATGGCAATATAATTGGGTCATATAACTATCAACGAGTGTTGTATATAACTATTTTGCCTGAGGAAACCAGCAGCGATTAAATAAATATGGGTGAGAGGAGATGGAGCGAGATGGAACAAGTGGAAGCCAAATGTATCCTGTGTGGAAAGACCTATCAACTGGGTGAGGGTGATAAGGAATTTAAGAAAATGAGTAATTTTGACAAGCCGGGCACATTTATCTGTGATCTCTGTGCCAACCGGGTAAGGTATGAATCAGAAGATAAAAAGAAAAGCCCCAAACCAACCAGCAATTAATAACGGCTTAGTCAAATCCAGGGCTCATACCAGTAATAATCAATGAGTTTTACCCCGGATTTTAAAGCCTCCCTGTGGCTGTAATAATTGGTCGTGCCAGCATAGACATCAACCCAATAAGGGGATTGGCGCCATAAGCCATAATAAACATCGCCCGTATCATTGACAATCAGCGAATCGTAAGACTTTCCCTGGATTTCAATGGGTTGGGATAGGTACAGGCGGGTTCCAAAGGGAATAATAGGCTGCCTGGCCTCCCCCCCGGCATTAAGGGGATATAGAGGATGGACAGCGCCCGAGCCCAGGAAGTATCCTCGGCTGGAAGCGGAAGCGGGGGCCATGGCAGCCTCGGTATAGTAGGTGGACTTCTGGCCCTGTACAGAAAATTGCACATACCACTTGGGCTGGACCCCAGTATCTGTTGTATCAGGCTGAATTGACTCTGGCCCGGGCACCGGCTTGGATTCCGGTTGGTGATTTATCCGAAAAATGAAATAAGCAACCCCGAATAAAATCAAAATAACAAGTGGGAACAATAATAAGCGCCAGTCTCGTGTCATAAACAACCGCCTCCTTCTTGTTGTTATTTTGCACATGTTCAATATTATTTATTATCGGCAGGACACGGATGGTATAATATTACTATGAAATTCAAGGGGACCTGAAACTATGGATGCAGTGAATGGCGGACTGGAAAACAGCCTGTTTGTACACATGCAAAATAAAATAAAAGATTGCCCCATTTATCAATTGTTGGG
>JBAYYO010000331.1:0-3001 GCA_041672985.1 Syntrophomonas sp.
CACAGCTGCTCTATTGGGTAAATATGATTTCGGCTGTTTTGGATAATGCAACCTTGACTGCCGCTGAAATAAGCAACCAAATGACGGATACTCAAATAAAAGCTATTATAATGGGACTTTTGATTAGCGGAGGGATGCTTATACCCGGCAATATTCCCAATATAATTTCCGCTTCCAAATTAAAAATTAGCAGTAAAGAATGGGCGGTTTGGGGCATTCCGTTGGGGCTAACCATCATGGGTATATATTTTGTAGTTATGTTTGTAATATAAGGGATAAATTCTAAATCGGAAATGCAAAAGGCTTTCCCAACAGGAGAGCCTTTTGCATTTGAGTGGGAGCCCGACCCGACTAACTGTTCTTTTTTTTTTACGTAGGCCATGTGTAAAAATTGGAACAAAAAAGCTGAAATTTTTAATTTCAGCCAAGCGTTAGATTTACCTATATTATTTGGCGGAAGCGTGTGAGAATCGAACTCACCCACCGCAGGATCACTACGGCGCAGACTGGATTTGAAGTCCAGGCGGCCCACCAGGACCGATCCGCCTCCCGAATAGTGCCTTATGATTATATTATCATTAAACGTTTTTGTCAATTTAGGCCGAACCAGTCTATAAATTGCTCTCCGGGGAGACGATAACCGATTCTACCGTATAGCCGCTATTTTTAAGATCAGCAACCACATCTTCACAATCAAGTTCTTCGATGCGTATAATCATTTTATATTTGCCTTTCTTATCATCATAATATACTACTGTATTTAGGATATTCTTACCTTTGGCGGCAATCATCCCTGCAATGGCAGCTACGGTTCCGGGCCGATCAGATGTGTAAAAATCAATGCGGCTATGGGTTCTTTGCACGCCCAGAATATCAATAAATGCATCAAATATATCTGTCTCGGTTACTATACCGATTAGTTGGTCATTTTCTACGACTGGTAATCCGCTAATGCGGTTGCTGCGCATCCTTTTGGCTGCCGTTTCTATATAGTTCTCCGGTTCGATGTTTATAACCTGTTGCTTCTTGGGCAGGATATCTTTTATCTTGGTTTTAGCCAACAAATAGTTGAGTTCATGTATGCTTAGGGTAGTTGCCGAAGAGGGCGCTGCCTGATTAAGATCACTCAGGGTAACTATTCCCACTACTTTTCCTTTTTCCACTACGGGCAGCCTGCGAATATTATTTTCCTTCATTAGCGAGAAGGCCTCATTAATGTTGGTGTCCATACCTATGGTTATCACGTTTTGGCTCATCCGGTCCCTTACTTTCATGCTCTTTCCCCCTTTTCCGCTTATCCACTATCCACTATCCACTATTCTCTATCCACCTAAATAGGCCTTCTTCACATCTTCGCTCTTTAGCAATTGATCGGCCGATCCCTGTAACACAATTTCTCCGGTTTCTATAACATAGGCTTTGTCGGCAATAGATAAGGCCATATGGGCATTTTGCTCCACCAGCAGGATGGTGGTTCCCCGCTCGTTAATATCCTTGATTATAGTGAATATTTCTTTGACAAGCAGGGGCGCAAGTCCCATCGAAGGCTCATCCATCAGCATTAGTTCTGGTCGAGCCATTAGTGCCCGGCCTATGGCCAACATCTGCTGTTCACCCCCGCTCAATGTCCCTGCCAATTGTTTGCGTCTCTCTTTAAGGCGGGGAAAACGAGTATAAACTTGCTCCATGTCCATTGCAATTTCTTTTTTGTCTTTGCGTAAGTAGGCTCCCATTTCCAGGTTTTCCATCACCGACATGGTATGAAAAACGCGGCGTCCCTCAGGCACCTGTGAAATACCGAGGCTGACTATCTTTTCGGGAGCTACTTTTGTTATATCATTTCCTTTATAGGTTATCGTCCCATTTTTAGGTCGAAGAATGCCTGAAATACTCTTGAGGGTAGTGGTCTTGCCCGCTCCATTAGCTCCGATGAGGGTAACAATGGTCCCCCGTTCAACTTCCAGGGACATTTTCTTTAGAGCATGGATGGCACCATAATATACATCAATCTCTTTTATCTTTAGCACTAATCTACCTCCTCTCCTAAATATGCTTCTATAACCTTTTTATTGTTCCTTATTTCTTCGGGCAGACCTGCGGCAATAATCTGGCCATAATCCAAAACGTAAATTCGTTCACAAACGCCCATTACTAAAGACATATCATGCTCTATAAGTAATATGGACAGGTTAAAATCTTTCCTGATCCATTTAATCAGCTTCATCAATTCTTGGGTTTCCTGTGGATTCATTCCTGCCGCCGGTTCGTCCAGAATTAACATGGTCGGCCGGGTCGCAAGTGCTCTGGCAATTTCCAGGCGGCGCTGTTCTCCATAGGGCAGGTTGTTAGCCTTTTCGTCCTTTTTATTATCCAAATTAAAAATCTGCAGGTATTTTAAAGCTTCTTGCTCTATCTGTTGTTCTCCCTTGAAAAAACCGGGGGTTCTAACGATAGCGCTGAGGAGTCCGTACTGTACATCCTTGTGACAGGCTATTTTTACGTTATCCAGAACCGTCAGGTCGTTGAACAGGCGGATATTTTGGAATGTTCGGGCAATCCCCCGCGCACATATTGTATATGGAGCCAGTCCGACAATGTCCTCATCTCTAAATACTATACTGCCCTCATCAGGTTTATAGACCCCGGTGATCAGGTTAAAGACGGTAGTCTTGCCGGCTCCATTGGGCCCGATTAGCCCCACCAATTCATTCTGTTCCAGCCGGAAGTTGACATTTAGCACAGCACTCAGGCCCCCGAAGGATTTATTTAGATTTTTTATTTCCATCAAACTCATTTTTTGCCACCCCAAATCCTGCCAAACGTCTTTCTGCTTAGTTCTTTAGTGCCCATTAAACCCTGAGGACGGTAAATCATTACGATGATTAAGATAAGCGCATACAGTATCATTCTTATGGCCGGGAATGACTGCAAGGCAGCCGTCAAAACGGTAATGGCTATGGCCGCAATAACTGCCCCGGTAGTGCTCCCCAGCCCTCCCAGA
>JBAYYO010000332.1:0-2996 GCA_041672985.1 Syntrophomonas sp.
GGACGCTCTTTCTTATCCTCCTCCACCAAATATCCTTCTACCCCGTATATTATCTTAAGATTACAATCACCTTTTTTATGGAGCGCTTTGAGCGCGTCGTAAGCTACGGGAAAAGCCTGAATGCTGCCATGGTCTGTGATGGCAATCGCAGGATGGTGCCACTGGGCCGCCCGGTTGATAAGAGCTTTCACTTCGGTCAGCCCATCCATAGAACTCATCTTGGTATGGGCATGCAGTTCTATTCTTTTCTGCTCACTGTCATCGTTGCGATAGGTTGCCTTCTGCAGGGTATATTGTTCCATAAATAAAGCAGCTTCTTTAATTCGAATGTCAAAACGGACACTCCCCGTTACTTTTATCCTGTCCCCAATATTTATCTTGTCATCCTCTTCTTTGTTCCAATATACTTTGACCGCTATGGTATCGTTAAAATCAGTAAGATAATAATAGGCGGCAAGATGTCCGTCCTTTAAACTGATAATCTTTTTATCCCAGATTTCTCCCTCGGTAACAGCTGTGGTCAGACCTTCTTCTAACTCAGCAACCGGCACTGATTTACCACGAATCTTTTCCACCAGCTTTTTCTTATCCCGGTTGTATGGACCTCGTTTTCCTGCTGGGGTCGATTCTGGCAACGGTTTAATTACCTCTAACTTGCGTTCCGTTAAATAGTTGTCAATATTATTGTCAGTCTGTCCCTCTCCCTGAAATAAGACCCTTACCAGAACCTGCAATGAATATTCCTGCCAGAACCAGTCCGCCAATCGGGGGCATATTTCTTCAGTAATAATATGGTCGTAGATATCCCGCTCGGGGCTGATAATATCTATCCGGCAATTTTCGAATCTCCATCGAATCCGGGGTAGTTTAAAAATATTTTGGCCCGTAGAAAACAAACAGGATGATAAATCATCCTTGCGGGTCTCTATTATACGGTGCAGACTTTCAAAAGAATCCCCTAATGAGGGCACCAATTGAAGGTCATCCAGAAAATCATGGTATTTTCTCAATTGTCGTTCCGTATCCTTTAGGATTGTGCTGGAGATAGGCTCTGGAATAAGGAGATGTAGTTTCCAGGTCTTCTTGCCTCTATCAATCTCAACCCTTTTGATGAGAGTGTCAACCCATACAGGAATTAAATTCGCATCGATTTTATCGTTAATAAATTTCTGGAAATACAGAGACACTTTTATCCCCTCCTGACCCGGATTTAATTTAACCTATCGATACTCTGCGTACCTTTGGCAGCGGAGAGTTTTTGAATCACTTCTTCTATCCCAATCTCAGCTGGCACACTCAGTAACAATTCCATTTCTAAACGGTTCTCACCCTCCAAACGCTCCAGACTAATATTCTTGATCAGTACCCCCATTTCTCCGAGGATAGAACCAATAATACCTACCTGCCCCGGTGCGTCATCAACTACCATTACTATACCTTTGTAGAGGCGCATACCGGTGAAATGTTCTTCAAACTTCACAAAATAAATCAGCACGAATAGAATCAATACGGTAGTGACTACCGCCGGAACGTACATGCCGGCGCCAATCGCCAGTCCCACGCAGGCAACTCCCCACAGTCCGGCCGCCGTTGTCAGGCCGCGTACCGTAGATCCTTCTCTCATAATGGTGCCCGCTCCCAGAAAACCGATGCCGCTTACCACCTGAGCTGCAATCCGGCCGGGATCAGCGTTGACGGTTTGGTAATACTGATAATACATATCCAAAGAAACAACCATAGCCAGTGCGGAGCCCATACAAACAAGAGTATAGGTTCTAAAACCAGCCGGGCGGTTCAGACTCTCCCGCTCCAGGCCTATAATCCCTCCCAGTATACAGGCCAGGGTAAGTTTAAATATAATCTCGTAAGTTGACATAAATAACCCATCCTAAATTGTTACTTCTGTGCCATACCCTCACTAATAATGCTGTGGATTACCTCAACTACACCGTCAATAGCAACTAGCTGCGTCCCATCTTCCCATCTTTTCTTCACTTCGACCTGCTTCTCCTGCAAGGATTTGGGGCCAATAGTAATTTTTACAGGTATGCCGATTAAATCGGCATCTTTGAATTTAACTCCCGCTCTTTCATCACGATCATCCAGTATTACTTCTAAGCCCAGATTGATTAGTTTCTCATAAATGTCCTGGGCCACTTGCCTCTGATCGTCCTTTTTGTTGTTGACCGGAATAATGATCACCTGGTAAGGAGCAATAGGGATTGGCCATATAATGCCATCAGAGTCGTTATTCTGTTCAACTGCCGCCGCCATAGTGCGAGATATTCCAATTCCATAGCAGCCCATGACCATAGGCTTTTCTTCACCCTCAGCATTACGGTAATTAGCTTCTAACGCCTCTGAGTATTTGGTGCCCAATTTAAATATGTGTCCGACCTCGATACCGCGAATGGCTCGCAGTGGGCTGCCACAAGCCGGGCAAGCATCGCCTTCCACTGCATTGCGCAGATCAACCACCGCTTCAGGAACGAAGTCCCGTCCCACATTTACATTGATAAAATGGTAATCATCTTCATTGGCTCCACAACTAAAATTCTGTAAATGGACAACTTCCCGGTCCAGGTAGATTTTCGCCTTTAATCCCACCGGCCCCAGGGAGCCGAAACCAGCCGCACATTTTTCCCGTACCGAGCCTTCATCAGCCATAAATAGCTGGTTGCAGCCCAGATAATTTTTTAATTTGATCTCGTTTAATTCCCGATCGCCTCTCAACACAACTGCGACAATTTCTCCATCGGCGTCATACATTAATGTCTTGACCTGTTCATTTTCCGGTTTTCCCAGAGCGTTGACGAGATCTTGAATGGTTCTTACGCCAGGGGTAGCTATTTTTTCCAAAGCCCTTAAACCAGAAGGAGCAGAAATCTCATCAGACGCCGAACATACTGCCTTTTCTACGTTAGCTGCATAGTCGCAGGTTTCGCAGTATAATATGGTACATTCCCCACTATCGGCCAGCACCATAAACTCATGGC
>JBAYYO010000333.1:0-2995 GCA_041672985.1 Syntrophomonas sp.
CCCTGTGTCACTTGCCCAATGAAAAGCCCCCGGACTAAATGTAAGTCCGGCGGCTTTGGGATTCTCGATAGGGATAATAACTACTTTAGGGCCTGGGTGATAACCATGACCGCCTCAGCGCGAGTGGCAAAATTGCCGCCCCGGAAGGTGTTGTCAGGGTATCCGGAGATTAGCTGATTGGCCGCTGCTGCGGCTACAGACTCGCTAGCCCAATGTTCAGAAGGAAAAGGGCCAGCGTCAATAGGGCAATTTTCTGGAAATGATTCAAGTCCTTCATTAATAATATGCTCCCTTCATTATTACCATTGTATAGATTAATTGGTAATTACATTATAGCTCAGGTAAATATTTGCTAATACTTGGGTAATCTCCTGCATAAAATACATAAAAAATAGGAATATCCCGTAAAATTGTTGTAGACTAGAAGGGAAGAGAGTTCCGGGGACAGTCCCCCTGATTCATTTGGAGGAGAAATGTAAATGGCTTATTCTAGAAAACTAGAATTAGATACGATTAGAAAGATGCTCTTGATCCATTGTCGGGACATGCATGATGGAGACAAATATGAATTGTGTCCTGAGTGCAAGAAAATGCTGGACTATGCGGAGCGGCGCATTGATAAATGCTTTTATGGTGATGACAAGCCGGTGTGTTCTCAATGCCCGGTGCATTGTTATAAGCCTGAAATGCGGGAAAAGATCAAAAAGGTAATGCGTTATTCTGGGCCCAGAATGCTCCGGCACAGCCCTATACTAACAGCCCGCTATATGTTTCGGAAAAGATTTAAAAGCCCAGACCGACTCCAGAAGTGAATCTCTGCGTTATTCGTAAAGCCCGCTCAATCAACGTACTGTTGGTACGTCTCAATCGCGGGCTTCACTCATGCCTTGATCTTCGCTCCTGGAATCGGTCTGGCTAAAGCGACTCCAGAAGTAAATCTCTGCGTTATTCGTAAAGCCCGCTCAATCAACGTACTATTGGTACGCCTCAATCGCGGGTTTCACTCATGCCTTGATCTTCGCTCCTGGAATCGGCCTGGCCAAAGCGGCCCCAGATGTGAAGCTCTATGTTATTTATGGTCATTTGAGCTGATTCACATAATTATTGAGGGCATCTCGGGTGGTAGGACCGGAGAAATACTGGTTAAGCACACCCTGTTTATCTATGATG
The DNA here is from genome assembly GCA_041672985.1 of Syntrophomonas sp. GTDB lineage: Bacteria > Bacillota > Syntrophomonadia > Syntrophomonadales > Syntrophomonadaceae > PHAA01. Next base: position 1,171 of record JBAYYO010000333.1, read on the forward strand.
AAGGTGGTAGGAATGCTGGTGATGTTGTAAGCTTGGGCTGCTTTCCCCTCTGTGTCCAGTAACACTGGCAGGGAAAACTTATTGCCGTCTACATATTGGCGCGCTTTATCGATCGTTTCTCTTGTTCCATCTGTCATGTTAACCGTCAGTAATACGGCATCGGAACCGCTGGCAAACTCTTGCGCGGCTTTATCAAGTTCCGGCATTTCGGATTTGCAGGGCGAGCACCAGCTGGCCCAGAAATTCAATATCACTACTTTGCCCCGATAGTCAGACATTTTCACAGTTTGTCCCTGTAAATCCTGCAATACTATTTCCGGGGCCAGCTCTCCTTTGACGGCCCGTGAGGAACTGGTGCTGATATCGGTGGAGGTCTTTGTTGGCGGGGGCTGATTGGCCACTTTATGATGGTTGTAGACGCTATAGAGAGCAAACACGACCAGGCCCAGGATAAGAATCAATATAACCGTATTGTCATTTTTCTTCATAATCAAGTTCCCTCCTAATTTTGTATTTACCCGAAACTTAAATAGGCCAGATTATTGGTCAATACCAGTATGCCTGCCAGGATTAACACCAGCCCCGAGATAATACTGATAGCCCGACTGTATCTTTGCATCTGTCGCAGGGCGTCTTTTATGGTGCTAAAAAGAATAGCGCTAAGTATAAATGGAAGTCCCAGTCCGGCTGAATAGAGCAGCAACAAAATTATTCCCTGAACCATCGAATCGGCATTGCCAGCCAGCAGCAGAGCTGAACCGAGAAAGACTCCTACACAGGGGGTCCATCCGAATGCAAACACCATCCCGAAAATTATGGATTTAAGGAAGTTTAACTGCTTGAAACTGTAATCCAACCGCTTATCAACGTTGAGAAAGTTTAATTGGCAGACGCCCATAAAATTCAACCCGAATACAATCATTATTATACCGCTGATCTTACGGAACATATCAATATTTCCTTGGAAAAAGTTGCCTAGGGTGGTGGCTGTTGCCCCTAGTATTACGAAGACGAGGGTGAAACCGAGTACAAAAGCGATGGAATTAGGAAGCAGTTTGCGTCGATTTATATCCACTTCTTCGGCGACTCCAGCCAGATAGAAAAAATATATTGGCAAAAGAGGCAAAATACAGGGAGAGACGAAGGTAAGCACTCCCTCCAGAAAACTTAGCAGGTAGGGGAAGTTAGCCAACTATTTTCCCTCCTCCATAATCAGATTTGTTTAATATATTATACCTGATAATTTTATAGTATAGAGATTCGGAGCTGGATTAAAAACAACTGTCAAAATGAGTCGCTCAAGAAGTAAAAATATATAAGTGTCAGGTTGGTGGGGCTGTTGACAGTATTTTCAACAGCCCAGTCTTTTTTAATGGCAGCATCATAGTTAACGCCGTCCCGGTGCTATGTTAAAATGTGCGATTGGTGAAATAATTTAGACGATTTTGGCGTAATATTATGCATGTACCGTTCGTTATTATTAGTAGAACCAGCCCGAAAGGAGGGGCAAGAAGCAGTGACTGCAGATCACAAATTGAACCAGATTATTGAAAAAGAGCCTCTAATGCCCGAACCCGGTTATCCCCAGAGGGTATCCCAGGCTGCAGCTAGTCGAATACATGATCAGGGGCAGCCTGTTTGCCGCCGCCGGATGGTAATGCCGATTGCAGCCGTAGCAGCCGCACTGCTCATTCTAGCAGCGGCAGCAAGTTGGACCGGGCTATTTAAGAGTGACATTGCGAACGCCATGGAGAAAGCGGTGGCCCAATTGTCAAACTACCATGGGATGCTACAGATGCGCTCCCAAAACGAGGCCGGAGAAGTT
>JBAYYO010000334.1:0-2991 GCA_041672985.1 Syntrophomonas sp.
CGTGAATGGTTGGCTTTGCTTTCAACAGACACATCAATCTCCGCTGAGGAAGTCATTCATATTTACGGGATGCGCTGGGATATTGAAGTCTACTTCAAAACCTGCAAGTCCCTTCTATAAAACACCCGGCTCCGGCCGGGTTTATTTTTATTGAGGTTGATATTAAGTCTAAGGGGGAAAATCATGAACATAGATTCTTATTTGCAAAAATAAATTTAAAGTGTTAAGTTATTTTCAAAAAGGTCCATAAATGATAATATACTATCGAAAATATCTCTTTATTGTTTTTCGTGCAAATAAGAAAGGACTGTTTTTATGAGATCTGGAAATTACATTCGCCAAATTGATGGCTATAAAGCTTTTATTCCAAATCCATTGCCACCAGAACCTTTAGAACTAGATTGGGAAATTCAAGAATTATTATCCAAAGCAGATAGAGCATTGGGTAGGTTAGATGGTATTACAGAACTTTTGCCAAATCCAGACTTATTTGTTGCAATGTATATAAGGCAGGAAGCTGTATTATCCAGCCAAATTGAAGGCACTCAAGCATCTTTGGTAGACGTACTTGAATATGAAAGCAAAAGTCAAAAGGGGATAAAAAAGGATGTTTCAGAAGTGCTAAACTATATAAGCGCCATTCATTATGGCCTCGATCGACTACAAGAATTACCTTTATCCTTAAGGTTAATCAGAGAGATCCATCAACGGCTACTTGAAAACACTCGGGGATCTAATAAAAATCCAGGGGAATTCAGAACCAGTCAAAACTGGATTGGAGCACATGGATGTACGATAAAAGATTCAGCTTTTGTCCCCCCTCCAGTACCTGAAATGACCAAAGCAATGGGAGATTTGGAACTATTCCTGCATAATGATGATTTGAAAATGCCTTTTCTTATAAAGGTAGGGCTTGCTCATGCACAGTTCGAGACGGTTCATCCCTTCTTGGACGGTAATGGTAGAATGGGCAGGCTTTTAATTACCTTCTTACTTTGCAGTTCAGGTATTCTAAGACAACCCTTATTATATTTGTCATACTATTTCAAGAAAAATAGAAAGCAATATTATGATCTTTTGCAGTCCGTACGAGATAATGATTTATGGGAAGATTGGTTAAAGTTCTTTTTGACTGGTGTTTATGAAGTTTCGCAAGGTGCTACAGAAAAAGCCCGAACCATCATTAGAATGAGAGAAAAACATAGAGATGTTGTAAACGGTTTTGGGACATTCTCGATACCGTTATTGGAATACCTTTACCAAAATCCTATTATAACTGTAAACGGAGTTGTTGAAGATCTTGAAATAAATTATTCTACAGCAAACCGACTGGTGACTTGTTTTTATACAGCAGGGATTCTGAAAAACATTAGCGGAACAGCAAGAAATCGACTTTACGGTTACTCTGATTATCTAGACTTGTTTAACGAAATATAAGCTTTTCCACGAAACTATGATAATACATGGGGGATGGACTGATGAAAGCCGTTGCTTACGCCAGGTATTCCAGCGACAATCAGAACCCGGAAAGTATTGATCAGCAGTTAGATGTGATCAGAGACTGGGTAGCCCTAAATGATTGCCAGATAATTGAGATATATTCAGATGAAGCTGAGACAGGTACCAGCGATAACAGGGATGAATTTCTGCGTATGATTGCTGAATCTGGCAGCCGTGACTATGATTTCGTTCTGGTCTATAAATCTAATCGTTTTGCCCGCAACAAGTATGATGCTGCCATCTATAAGAAATTACTCAAAGAGAACGATAAAAAGGTCATATATGTAACCCAGCCTATGCTCAATGAAGAAACCCCGGAAGCTATGCTTATGGAAACACTCTTTGAGGGAATGGATCAATACTATTCGCTGGATCTGGCCCGGGATGTAATTAGAGGGCACAAGAAAAATGCCCAGGCCTGTAAGCATAATGGAGGGCGCCCGGCACTTGGTTTTGATGTGGACAAGGAGACATTGACATATATATTAAACGAAAAGGAAGCCCAGGCAGTACATAAAATATTTGAAATGTATGATAAAGGGTTTAGTTATGATGCCATTATCCGGGAATTGAACGAATCTGGATATAAAACTAAAACCGGCCAGACGTTCTCTAAAACCTCCATAGCGGATATTCTCCGTAATGAAAAATACTTGGGTATATATACTTATAACCGCCGCCCCCACAAGGTTAAAGGTATGCGGAATAATCGTAAAGAAAAACCAGCTGATCAAATAGTTAAGATTCCCGGTGGTATGCCCCAGATTATTGAACAGGCCCTTTGGGATAGATTGCAGGCCAAGATCGCAAGCCGGCATAAAAACCCCGGAGAGAGGGCACATAATAAGGCTATATCTCAATATCTACTTGTTGGGAAGATTGAGTGTGGCAAATGCGGCTTTAAGATGGTCGGGAAAAATGGTGGTACCTGGGGAGACAAAAAAAGATATGACTATTATATCTGCAATAATAGAGAACGGACCCATCTATGTAAGGCAAAAATGATCAGGCGGGACGTCATAGAGCAACTGGTACTTGAAGAATTGGAAAAAAAGGTTTTGAATCCAGAACTGTTTCCCGTTCTGGCCACAAAGATACAGCAAGGAATGAGTGATTTAGGCGGGGAAGCCAAAAAGGAACGAGTATATTTACGGGCTGAGTTGGCCAAGTCCCAGGTCAAAATAAATAATATGCTTGAGATGATAGAAGAAGGGGCAGGGTCAAAGCAGCTGCTTGAAAGGCTCAAACAAAGAGAAGACGAACAGACAATCTTGGAAAACCGGCTTCAGGAGATTGAACGCAAAACAAAAGCCAGCAGCATCTCACGAGAAATGATACTGGCCTATCTTGAACAAGAATATAAAGTCCTTAAATCGAATGATGCCCTCACAGCAAAGGGCTTAATTGACCGGTATGTCGAGAAAGTTATTATATATGATAATGAGTTTGAAGCTGTTTTCAAACTTCTGCATACACATGGTGGAGGCGGGG
>JBAYYO010000335.1:0-2989 GCA_041672985.1 Syntrophomonas sp.
GGTGGCTTTATAGAATTTTTCTTTAAGAGCAGGAGTAAATATTCGGTTTAAAAGCAGGCTTAGATAAATATCCTTTATTGACAGTATATACTGCTCAAAACGAGGCCGTAATTTTTCCAGGCTGATGGCCGGTCCTTGTAGATAAGGGGTCGGCTCTTCATCCAGAACTTTAATCCGTTTGGCAGTCACCTGAATTCGGCCATTGAAGCTACCTATATCCCCCAACACGCCAAGCACCGCTCCCGCCGCGAAATCCCCGGCTATCTGACAGTTCTCCCATACTACGCCGTCTATATCGCCGGAGGCATCCCCCAGCTTGATATTGTACATATCCTTGCCGTCTTTAGTCTTGCGATGCAGCTTGTCAAGCAATAAATATTTCCCAAATATCTGCTGACCAGGCGACATTGCTCTCAGTTCTTTTACTGTAAATGGCCCTTTGTTTTCCAAACTTCTTCTCCCCTTCTGATACCTATCCTTTTTCACCTATCGGCATCCTAAAACAACCCTCTCCCTGCCCCGCCCCCCCTTATCGTACTGGATGGGTATAGGATCCAACTTTCAGCCCAGGCAGTTCCAAATGCAGAATTTGAATTAAATTATTGATTCCCAGAACCTCTCCTCCGGGCGCAACATTACCAAATAATAGGTCCGCATCAATATTCAAGTTTCTCAGTTGGATCATGTCTACCTCATATTTTTGCACAAATGCCAGCAAAGAATCAATTTCGTCTTCCCTATCAGTAAAACCCGGGAAGGTAAGCAGGTTCAATGATACCTTAACACCCTTTTCCTTCGCATGCTGGATGGAATTTATAACATCTTCCAATCTATAGTTATGGGGACGATGATAACAATTATAATTTTCTTCCTGACAGGAAAAAATGGTTACTCGCATAGCGTCCAACCCGGCCGCGCAGAGTTGCCTTATCCCGGCAGTATACCCGGCATTGCTGTTTATATTGATTGTGCCCTGCTGGCTGTGATGGCGAATGTTACTGATGGCTGCCGCTAAATTACCTGCATTTAGGGATGGCTCCCCTTCACATCCCTGTCCGAAAGAGATAATTCCCTCCCGGGCATGGGTCAAGTGTTCTAACCCTATTTCACCAATTTCCTCAACTGTAGGGTTAAAATCCAGGCGCTGCTGGGGTGAATCAACCCTGGTATGGCTTTCCGAAATACAACCCAAACATCCTGCGTTGCAAGCACTAATAGTTGGTATGCCGCCTTCCCATCGGCCATAGAAAATATTCTGGGCAGTGTAACAGCTATATTCCAGCGAACAATTAGCTAGCTGCCTTAATATACGGTTATCGGGATATTTTTTCAACATTCTATTTATTCTACCAGGCAGCCCTTCGGTATTATAATAGCAGGGATGCCACTTCCGATGCTCATCACTTTGTACGGCCGCTACCCAGATCTTATCCTTTCTAAAACCAACCGCTGCATAACCCAGCAGAGGTGTATCGGTCCCCTGACCAGGATTCACATGAGCTGGCAATAGGGTACGGGTGAAACCCTGGGGAAGCAAAGCTGCCACCGCCTGGGTTGTTGCGCCGGTGCGATCGGAACTAAATGCCCTGATTCGCCCCGCATCGATAACAACCGGGATCTGTCCGGGTACGGACACCAACGCAGCTCCCCGCGGCAGGGGTATCATCTCCTCCTGCGCTGGTTCCACCCATTCCCTGCCACTGCGCCCCAGCATGCTGAACCGGAAATCTTCTAAAACTTCACCTTTTTCATTGGCATATAAAACCTGAAACAAGTCTTGTTTTGGCACCGCTCACTTCTCCCCTCCTCCAATAGCCTAACCTAATTTAGTCCATAAAAAAAGCCCCTTTGCGAAGGCTCAGACCGTCAATAAAGACTAATAGCAACTTCAACAGTATCGCTTGCCATGCATTGGTGGTACCCTTAGGTGCCGCGTTAACTCGGAAGGGCCGTTCAATCGACGTACTTGTTACGGGGACATTCCCCCCAGGGGTGTGTCCCCACACCTTATTTCGCCTCCATCACGGGCTTTCCGGCTGCCTTGCTCTTAACCTTTTTTGCTCGGTGACACTAACGTCGCAAAAAGTTTAGAGGGTTGTACGCTTTATTATCAATTCGCACCTCAAAATGAACGTGGGGTCCAGTAGTCACACCACTCACTCCTACCGAAGCTATCACTTGACCACGGCTTACTTTTTCCCCCTTATCGACACAAATAGTTTTAGCATGTGCGTACAGGGTTTGTTTACCATCAGGATGATCAATTATTACCGTACGGCCATAAACAGATTTGCAGCCGACAAATGATACGGTACCTGCCGCTGCGGCATGAATAGGGGTCCCTATATCATTGGCAATATCCAGACCATGATGAAAGCCGGATTTTCTCCAACCAAAGGCCGAACTAATTGTGCCCGTAATAGGCCATGCCATTGAGTTGGACAGGGAATTGCCGCGGGATGGTTCCGACCATGATGGTTCCATCCATTCATTATCATCCGCAGCGGGGATATGTAAACAATCCCCTATCTCCAAGGAATTAGGGTTCTTATCCTGGTTAGCCTCCATCATAGCCACCCTGCTTACCTGGTATCGTTCGGCCAGGTTGGCAATGGTATCCCCGGGGGATATAACATGAACTGTCCCCTGGTAAGCGGGAATCCTGACCGCAGCTCCTATTTCAAGGATAGTTTTCTCATTCATGTTATTGACCTGCATCAAGGTCTTCAGCTTTACATTGTTTCTGCGCGCAATTTGAGAAAGAGTATCTCCTTTTACGACGCGATGAAGCTTCACCTGTCTATCAGCTGTACTGCTCACCACCTCAGAAAAGGGCACAAAATTACCCTCACTTAATCTGGCTGCAGATGGGTGGGCACATAAAGCCAGCATAAAAATGCACAGTGCAACTGAGCCTATCAAGCTTTTAGTCAATTGCTTCACCTCAATTCTGCCCTGGACTAAAATAAACAGAGCTTGCTCGCTAATA
>JBAYYO010000336.1:0-2980 GCA_041672985.1 Syntrophomonas sp.
AGGATTACACTCCAAGGTAGCGAATCCTGTGAGCTACCCGTCCTACAAGTCGGTAGGATGCTGGACTATATGAAATTATATAGTTTGGAAAACCAGGCCGATGATGCTGGCTAAAAGAATAATACCCTGTCTGGATGTGCACGCCGGGCGGGTGGTAAAAGGCGTAAACTTTTTAAACCTGAGGGATGCCGGTGATCCGGTGGAATTGGCTGCTTATTATGACCGCGAGGGAGCCGATGAGTTAGTATTTCTGGATATTTCTGCGTCTTCCGAGGCGCGCCAAACCATGTTGGAAGTGGTTCGCAACACTGCCCGGGAGGTATTCATACCTTTTACGGTGGGGGGCGGGATACGCACCATTGATGATATCAGGGAGACTCTCAAGGCCGGTGCGGATAAGGTTTCCATCAATTCGGCAGCGATCCGGGAACCGGCCTTGATTACGGAAGGAGCGCTGAAATTTGGCAGTCAGTGCATAATTGTAGCTATAGATGCCCGCCGCCGGGAATCGGGAGGTTGGGAAGTATACATAAACGGGGGCAGAACTCCTACGGAAATGGATGTGCTGGATTGGGCCCACCAAGTACAAAAACTGGGTGCGGGGGAAATACTGCTTACCAGTATGGACAAGGACGGCACCAAAGATGGTTACGACATTCCGCTGACGGCAGCGGTAGCAGAATCAGTATCAATTCCGGTGATTGCCTCAGGCGGGGCTGGGAACCTGGAGCATCTTTATGAAGCCTGTGAGGATGGCAAAGCTGATGCGGTGTTATGCGCTTCCATCTTTCACTATCGGGAGTATACGATACAGCAAGCCAAAGAGTATCTGGCCGGAAAAGGAGTAGCGATAAGATTATGATAAATACCATTAAATTTGACGAGCGGGGGCTAGTTCCCGCAATTATTCAGGATTATCAGAGTGGGCAGGTGCTGATGATGGCCTACATGAATGCCGAATCATTTAATAAGACTATTAGTACAGGGAAAACCTGGTTCTATTCACGCAGCCGCCAGGCACTATGGATGAAAGGTGAATCCTCAGGTCACATTCAGGCAGTTAAAGAACTGCTTTATGACTGCGATGCAGACACCCTGCTGATTAAAGTGGAACAGACCGGAGCTGCTTGCCATACTGGTCATTATTCCTGTTTCTACCGTAATGTTGAGGGAAAAGAGGTCGCCCCCTTGGTTTTTGAGCCTGACCGCGTATACGGTTCGCCGGTGGGGCCAGGTATATTATATGAACTATATGATGTAATTATGGATAGAAAAGAAAAAATGCCAGAAGGTTCCTACACCACCTACCTTTTCGATAAAGGTCTGGACAAGATTTTAAAAAAGGTGGGGGAAGAGAATGCCGAAGTCATTATTGCTTCCAAGAACCGCAGTAAATCGGAAGTAGTCTATGAAACCTCCGATCTTATTTATCATTTGCTGGTGCTCCTGGTCGAACAGGGGGTATCATTGGAGGAAATATTTACGGAATTGAAATCTCGTCGCTAAACCCTTGGAAGAGTCACGGGAACGCTTACTTTGACTCACCATCGTTGTTAGGAGTCAAGGGGAAGGTTCCTTTGACTCAGGCGAGTGATGGTGACGTCAGACTGTGTGAAATCTATTTTACCTTTTTCCTCCACTCGTTCCCATCCTCCACTTTTGAGTATTGACTCAGAGATTTTGGGAATTGTCACACAGTCCGCCGTCCCCCTGTTACATCGAGAAAATTACGTCAATATCGAATATACATATACAAAACGGGTGGCATGCTCCTGTTCATCGGTAATAATTTTAAATACCATATCGCGTTGGTATTTATTAGAGAGCATAGAATAAATGTCTCGATACATCTCTACCGCCGCTAATTCACCGTCAATGCTAGTCTTTACATTGCCGATTAGGGTACGCTTAAGTCTAACCGGTGGTGTAGCAACGGAGATACATTTTCCTGTTAGTTGGAAATAGAGCTTCCTGAACATATAATAGTGTCTTCCCTCATCTTCATACGCAAATCTAATCTGATTGCGTACCACGGCATTATTGGTCATATTCATCATTAGACGATATTTTTTGTGGTCATGTCGCTCATCTTTCATAGCCTCGATAATTAAGTTAAGCAATTTTTGCGATGCCATATTCAAATTCATCTCCTTTCTTTTTTTAGAATTATTTAGTGTGGATACGCTAATATCTTATGTAGCTCGGGTATGACAGGTTACACCTCAAGTTACATAATATGGGCGGCTTAATAGTAATAAATAAAGGCCGGATTAAACTGTAGCTGGGATTTGTGGTATCATTAAAGAGAACGCATATGATTGAAATACGAAAGCAGGTAGGGGTAATGGTGGATATACTAACAGGTTTAAATGATCGGCAACAGGAAGCTGTACTGCATCTAGATGGTCCCTGCATGGTTCTGGCGGGTGCCGGCAGCGGCAAAACCAGAGTTCTCACCAATAGGATCGGTTCCCTCATAGATAATGGGGCAAGCCCGGATTCGATTCTGGCCATAACTTTCACCAATAAGGCAGCGCAGGAGATGCGGGAGCGGGTGTCACGGTTGATTCCTGATTATGGCGGGCGTTGGATTCAAACCTTCCATGCGGCCTGTTATAAAATACTGCGCATGGACATAAATCAGCTAGGTTATGACAGGAGTTTCGCTATACTGGGCGAAGGTGAAAGCAAGACCTTAATGAAAGAGATTCTAAAAGAAGCAAATGATTATGAGAGCAAACCCGATGAATTGCTTTATATTATTAAGCAGGCTAAAAGCAGCTTGATGAATCCCGAGACTTATTATAATAATCTGGGTATACCGGCGTCTGCCAAGGAAAGGTATCATAAGATTCACCGCATCTACAACGCACGCTTGAAAGAGTTTAATGCCCTTGATTTTGAAGACTTAATTGTATTGTGTATCAGGCTATTCAAGGAGTATCCTGATATTTTGGAGAAGTATCAGAAGCGGTTTCGC
>JBAYYO010000337.1:0-2975 GCA_041672985.1 Syntrophomonas sp.
TTATAATATGATTAAAAATGTGCTCTGCCAGGAGGTAGATTATATCTGGCACAAGGAGACTGCGGTAACAGGTTATGATGCCCTGATACTGCCGGGAGGATTCTCTTATGGTGATTATCTTAGAACCGGTGCCATTGCTCGCTTTTCACCTATAATGCCCGCGGTTATCGATTTTGCCCATCAGGGTGGTTTATTGCTTGGAATTTGCAACGGATTTCAGATTTTATTAGAAGCGGGCTTGCTGCCCGGGGTAATGCTTAGAAACCGTAGTCTGAAATTTATCTGTGATAAAGTTTATTTAAAAGTTAAACGTAATGACACCCCGTTTAGTAATAAATTGCAGCCGAATGAGGTCATAAATGTACCTATCGCTCATGGTGAGGGCAATTATTTTTGTGACGCAGAGACGCTGGCAGAACTGCAGGGGGAAAACCGTATCCTTTTCACCTATTGTAATTCTAACGGCCAGGAAGAAAATGCTTTCAATCCGAATGGTTCGGTGGCCAATATTGCTGGAATTATTAATAAACAGGGTAATGTGCTGGGGATGATGCCCCATCCTGAAAGATGCTCGGAACAGATCCTGGGCGGCACGGATGGGTATAATATATTTGCATCCATGCTGCAATCTTTCCAGGAGGTGGGGTGCTAATGAAAGAATTGACCTATAGAGAGATGGGCCTTACCGATGCTGAATACAGCCAGATAGTGACCATTATGAACCGGGAGCCTAATTACCTGGAAACGGGTCTCTTTGCGGTTATGTGGTCGGAACATTGTGGATATAAGAATTCGCGTCCGTTGTTGAAGACTTTCCCCACTGAGGGACCGCAGGTCATTCATGGTCCGGGGGAAAATGCCGGTGTGGTTGATATCGGCGATGGACAGGCTCTGGTTTTTAAAATCGAGAGTCACAATCACCCCTCGGCGATAGAACCCTATCAGGGCGCTGCCACCGGGGTGGGTGGTATTGTGCGCGATATTTTTACCATGGGGGCCAGACCGATTGCCAGTTTAAACTCTTTGCGCTTTGGGGGTCTGGAAGATGCTCGGGTCAGGGAACTGTTATCCGGGGTGGTGGCCGGGATAGGTGATTATGGCAATTGTCTGGGCATTCCTACTGTGGGTGGCGAGGTATATTTTAACGAAGCCTATCAAGGTAATCCACTCGTAAATGCCATGTGTGTAGGACTGGTAAACAAGGATGAGATAGCGTTAGCGATAGCCAGTGAAATAGGCAGCACGATCATGATCGTAGGGGCCAAAACCGGCCGGGATGGTATCCACGGGGCGACTTTTGCATCCGAGGAATTATCGGAGAACTCTAAGCAGAAGCGGCCTTCGGTACAAGTAGGGGATCCTTTCATGGAGAAGCTGCTGATTGAGGCCTGTCTGGAACTTATTAAAGAGGATCTGGTGGCGGGTATGCAGGATCTGGGTGCAGCCGGGCTGACCAGTTCAATTGCCGAAAGTGCCAGCAAAAAAGGCCGGGGTGTGGAGGTGGATGTGCTAAAAGTGCCGCGCCGGGAAACAGGCATGAATCCGTATGAGGTGATGCTGTCTGAATCTCAGGAAAGGATGCTGATTATTCCGCGTCCCGGTACCGAGCCTAGAATTAAAGAGATATTCGATAAATGGGGTCTGGATGCGGTTGCTATCGGGAAGGTAACCGATGACGGCATATTTCGGGTGATGGAAGGCGAAACTGCGGTCGGCGAAGTGCCGGTAATGGCTCTTACCGAAGGTTGTCCGGTCTATGTGCGAACTGCAGAGGAACCCGAATATTATGCAAGATGCAAAGCGTATGACCTGACCGCGCTTCCCGAAATAAATCCCCGCGAAGCTTTACAGAAACTGCTGGCTTCACCCAACATCGCCAGCAAGAAATGGATATTTTCCCAATATGATTATCAAGTTATGACCAATACTGCCATAATACCGGGGGAGGGCGATGCAGCTGTTCTGCGTATCAAGGGAACCCGTAAAGGGGTAGCTCTGGTCACTGATTGCAACAGCCGCATGGTTTATCTGGATCCTTACCAGGGAGGGATGATGGCGGTATGTGAAGCCGCTCGTAATTTGGCCTGTGTAGGAGCCCAACCGCTGGCTCTGACTAATTGCCTCAATTTTGGTAATCCAGAAAAGCCCCACATCTACTGGCAGATGAAAAACGCTATCGCGGGGATGACTGCAGCGGCGCAGGCTTTGGATACGCCGGTGGTGAGCGGCAATGTAAGTCTTTATAATGAGACGGCGCAGGGGGCCATATATCCTACTCCGGTAGTGGGTATGGCGGGGCTTCTGCAAGATATTGAACAACGTTGTGATATGGCCTTCAAGGATAGCGGTGACTTGATCATTCTGCTGGGCCGGTTCCGGGATGAACTGGGAGGATCTGAATATCTGAGCGTTTGCCATGGGCTTGAAACTGGTGCCGTACCCAGGGTAAACCTGGAAGAAGAATTATCACTGCTGAATCTAATCCAAAATCTAATCCACAAAAAAGTTCTGCAATCCTGTCACGATATTTCGGAGGGAGGAATGGCCGTAACTGTGGCTGAATCAGCTATAAAGGGCAATGTTGGCTGCACTATAAAGATTAATAGCCAGGATGCCAGAGTGGATGGATTATTATTTTCGGAAGCCCCGGGTCGGGTGGTAGCCAGCGTTAAACGTGCGGCTATGGATCGACTGGTAGAGTTAGTGGTTGATCATAAGGTGGAAATGAGAATTATCGGAACTGTAGGGGGAGATGAGCTGATCATTGAAGATAGTGGCAACGAGATTGCAAGGCTGCCCGTGGGAGAGGCTTCTAGAATATGGAGGTATGAAGCGGCCATACTTTAAAGCACAATATGATATAATAGTATATAGTAAAAAAACTATTGGAGGCAAAATATATGAAGCTATATACTATGAAAGATGTAATGGAGATTCTAAACGTTACCCGCATGACACTTTTGTCTTGGGAAGAA
>JBAYYO010000338.1:0-2972 GCA_041672985.1 Syntrophomonas sp.
TATTGGAAAACAAAATTGAGCTTGACATGATTATAGGCAGCAGCATGGGAGCGATGGTTGGAACGATCTACGCCTGTGGTGCAGATATTTATATGCTGGATAAGATGGTTCAGCACATGAACACCAAGATACTGTTTGATGTAGGTATACCACGGCTGGGTTTCATCACGGGTGATAGAGTGAGCGATTTCCTGGATTTAGTGACCAAGAAAAAGAGCTTTGCAGAATTAAAGGTGCCGGTGGCAGTGGTAGCTACTGATCTTGTCACTGGTGCAAAAGTGGTCATAGAAGAGGGGCCGGTCAGTGAAGCCGTGCGAGCTAGCATATCTATACCCGGGGTATTTGCACCCTTTTTAAAAGATGGTATGGTATTGGTGGATGGAGCCGTCAGCGACCGTTTACCGGTTGAGGTAGCGCGGGAAAAGGGAGCAGACCTGGTGATAGCAGTTGATGTTACCTTTGGACCGGGGAAGAAAATCGTTATAAACAATACTATGGATGTTATTTTAACCTCGCTTGACATTATGTCAAAATATCACTTTGATAGTGTATTTGCAAGCGCTGATATCCTAATACAACCAGTAGTAGGGCATATTAGTCCGAAAGAATTTGAAAAAGCCCGCGAAGCGGTGGATCAGGGCAGGAAAGCTACCCAAGAAAAAATAGCTGAGATTAGAAATAAAATAAAGACATTTGATAATCAAGACTAGTTGATAGCCTATGATATTAACAATTAATTATCTATTATCACAGGGGAGGTGGTAAAGTCTCGGGCACCGTGTCGATTGGAAGGATGAGGGTATAAAAGTGTGTACACATTGTTTGCTTGCACATCCAGGCGGAGCATAGCCTGAAGATCAGGATTACTTCTATCCTGACAGGCATCTTTAACCTCGCTGCCCCGGTTTAGAATTCGCAGTGACGATTTATTTTTAATCTCTTGCAGGATTTTACGACCTTTTGTAGAAAAGCCTAAGATGTGTATGTATAATGGTCCACGCTGGTCAAGATTCAGCATTTGTTGAGTTTCTATATTGAGCAGAGCGTACAGGAGAAGCCGATTTATTTTGGTTAGACTATAACGTTTGGACTTTATTGAGTGCCTTAGTTCTTCCAGTGTACCACTGGTAATAGCTGCTTCCTGGATGCGATATTCAAGACCTTCAGTTATTTCATATATTTTGCTCAGTTTCTTCAGTGGAGTAGTACGTAGTTTGACCAATATTGCTTGTTCCAGTGCATTAATAGTGACTGGGGCGCGTCCGGCTTGTATCTCCTGCTGAAGTAATGCCAGGACATGATAGGGCATAGAATCCATATTGGTATAATCCAATGGGTGTTCTAATAGAGAATGACGTATGGCACTGGCGCTGGCATAAGTGGAAAGAGTCAGGCTGTTGTATCCTAAACCTTTCCTGAGGATGGTCAATGGTTGTATTGGTATGGCTTCCTGTTGCAGCACACGCAGGTATTCCAGAGCCAGGATATTGTTGGGTTGCATAATAATAGAATCAAGACCAGTAATTTGCTCTCCCATAATTGCCTGGATGGTTTTGGATCTTGCTGCCGGGAAACTTAGACCCTTGGCCAGATAATGTTTAAGATGGGTCTTGTAGGCTTGGTTCTCATTGGCAATTATCGCAGCAATTGTTTGTAGCTCGTCCAAACTACCGCTTTCGCTTCCGAACGCCAGGTGACTTACTACCCCGGTTCTGTGCAAAAGTTCGATACCGCCGCGGGCAAAAAAGTAAGCACTGCGGACCGCGAAGCAAAAAGGGAGTTCAATAATCAAATCGACTCCTGCTTGTAAAGCCATACGGGTCCGTATCCATTTGTTACATAGGGCAGTTTCTCCCCTTTGTACAAAGTTGCCGCTCATCACACAAACGGTAGCGGTGAAGTCTTGAGACTGCTGAGCTGAATGTATGAAATGCAAGTGCCCATTGTGCAGAGGGTTGAATTCCGAGATGATTCCCAGCACAGACATAAGGATATCCCCTTTGCTCTTAATACCCCACAATAATATCATAACAAGTTATCTTTATCACATATTTTGTGATAAAAAAACCGTTAGATAGCCGATTGGGCAGTTTAACGATGTAAAAAACGAGGAGGTTTATAATGAGTTTATTAGCAGAAATTAGAGAAAAGGCATCTAAGAAAGGAAAGACGATTGTACTTCCAGAAGGTACAGAAAAAAGAACCCTGCTGGCAATTAAAGGTATTGTTGCCAACAAGATAGCTACCCCCGTTCTCTTGGGAAATGTGAGTGCTATTAAGGCTGCCGCCAGTGATGCCGGTGCCGACATTTCGGGCGCTGAGATTATTGATCCTATCAACTCGGCATTATTTGATGATTTTGTACAAGCGTTCTATGAAATGCGTAAGAAAAAAGGTGTGGATTTGGACAAAGCCAAGGCGACTATGCTGAATCCCCTCTTTTTCGCTTCTATGATGGTAAAAATGGATAAAGCTGATGGCGAAGTTGCCGGTGCTGAAAATACTACAGGCAACGTTTTAAGACCGGCGTTGCAAATCATTAAGACCGCACCGGGCATCTCTGCTGTATCCGGTGCATTTATCGTTATTGTTCCCAATTGCGAATATGGTGACAACGGGACATTCGTGTTCGCCGACTGCGCAGTTACCATTAGCCCAACTGCTCAGCAATTAGCTGAATTTGCCCAAGCATCTGCAGAGACTGCAATCAGCCTGTGTGGTATGAAAGAGCCTAAAGTTGGCATGCTCTCATTTTCGACCAAAGGCAGTGCTAGTGATCCGACAGTTGATAAGGTGATTGAGGCAACTGCTATTGCTAAAGAGAGATTCCCACAACTAAAAGTGGACGGAGAATTCCAACTGGATGCAGCGCTGGTACCAAGCGTAGGTTCCTCCAAGGCTCCCGGCAGTGATGTGGCTGGTCAGTGCAATGTCCTGATATTCCCCGATTGCAATGCCGGCAACATAGGCTA
>JBAYYO010000339.1:0-2970 GCA_041672985.1 Syntrophomonas sp.
GCCGGGCCTAATCGGAAAGTTGAGGGTCGGAATGGGACGGTGTATGTGGAGGAAGATTGGGTGGATGAAATGATGACTGGGCATAGGGGGATGGATGAGTGATATGAAAGATAAGGATATAACGGCTGGAGTATTAAAACCGTTTAATGATACTATTATTGACTACATCATTTCTCTAACCCATCTTTATGGCCTGGTCCATAAGGATAAAGTGGTGGAGGTATTTAACTTTAAAAATATGGAAACTACCGATGCCGAAGCCATAAATGACATCATGAATAATCCACCAAAGGATTTAGCGAACAACTTCGTAGAAATCAATGGCGATTATTTCGTTCATGAGACCATCATGGAATTTGAAGATTTCGATGAGCAGCTAAAACTGCGCCAAGGCAAGCCCTTTTATATTCCGGAGCAGGAAGAGCTCTTGAAATATAAGGATGAGACCTATTTTGAAGTGACCAAGCAGTACAGGGCATTGCTGAGTTATGTGACCAGACATATCTTTGATGGTGATGAATTTGCAGCGGAGATGCTTTGTGAGGACATTCAGGGGATATGCCAGTTTGACTTTTCGGTTCAGGAAATATTTGAGGTGTTTAACACTAGAAGTGTAGATTTCAAGAGTGAAAAGCAGGTCAATGAAGTAATGCAGCTGGTCATGGAACTAGCCAATAACACAAGAATCTGGGAGAACAACGGCCATACACCTAATGAGATTTTTGAGAAATATGAAAAACCCCATTTAAGACCACTTCCCGATAAACCCTTTGAGTTTGACGGGGCTGATATTTTCGACTTTAAGACCGGAAAGAAAGTCGGCAGAAACGATCCATGCCCCTGCGGCAGCGGCAAGAAATATAAGAAGTGTTGCTTGGGGAAAGATGAATGACGGTATTGCCTGACCGCAAATTGCTGGATATAATGACCCATATCATAGGAAAGGAAAGACGCTTCTGTAAAATTAATGCTAATTAGTCTAAGACAAGTTAATTGGATGCACTTCCTGATATTATTAGCTATTTGTATACTCTTTTTCTTTTCCATGCGAAAACATTCAGCAAGGATAGTAAAATTAATAGAGTAAATGAGTTAACTGTGAAACTAGATCGTTCTCGGCGTGGAGAAAAACTCAATCGGGGAAACAGGGGGACATGGGGATTTGATCGTAATGGGGGGGCATTATCTCTAATAGGGAGGGATGTATATGAAAAAAGAGGTAGTATTACAGTTACATAGCCAGTTTGAAGGAATCGTTCATGTTGTTAGAGATTCTGAAGTGGAGTTTTGGTATGCCCGTGAGTTACAGGAGGCCTTGGGCTATGATCGTTGGGAAAATTTTAAAAAAGTGATTGAGAAAGCGATAAATTCCTGTGAAACATTAGGTGTTACCGTTCTAGACCATTTTCGTGACGTCACGAAAATGGTTAAAATCGGATTCGGTGCGGAGCGGCCCATTGAGGATATTATGCTAACCCGCTATGCTTGTTATTTAATTGCCCAGAATGGCGATCCACGTAAGGAGCAGATTGCTTTCGCTCAGACATACTTTGCTGTACAGACTCGTAAGCAGGAACTAATCGAAGAACGTATTCGCCTACGGGAGCGAATGCACGCTCGCCAGAAATTGCGCGAATCGGAAACACAGCTTTCTAAAAATATTTATGAGCGCGGGGTGGATGATCAGGGTTTCGGACGGATTCGTTCCAAGGGAGATGCCGCGCTGTTCGGTGGCAATACCACTCAGGCAATGAAAAGTCGTCTTGGGGTACCGGATAAACGCCCCCTGGCTGATTTTATTCCAACAGTGACTATTGCTGCAAAAAACCTGGCCACAGAAATTACCAATTATAATGTAGAGCAACACGATATGTATGGTGAACCTGCCATCACTGGCGAGCACATTTTAAATAACACAAGTGTACGTAACATGCTGGTGGAACGTGGTATCAAGCCTGAGGAACTACCTCCTGAGGAAGACTTAAAGAAACTAGAACGACGGGTAAGGGCAGATGAGAAAAAGATGATAAAAGGAACTAAACTACCAAAAAAGCTGAAAGGCGATATTGAGTAATAGGTCTGGTAATATGTCCGGGGACAGTCCCCGGTTTAAGTGTCCAGATGGCTCCGGAATATGCACCGATATTTTGCACCCCATAAAAGGATAACCAAGTTATCATGGGATATTAGGTTATTCTTCCTGATAGTCTAACATCGAGGTGGAAATTAATGACCTTCATTCATCCGTAATATCCGTATAGAGGGCATTAATGAAGGTAGTTGCACTCTTCAACTATCGCTATTCCGATAACGGAAGATGATCCTCGAAAGACTTTTTAAAGGGCCAGCAGGTATTACCGTACCATAAGTTGTGCCAGGCACTGGATAAACTTATTGAGCCGATATTTGGGCCTGAGCGGGCGGGGGATATTAAGCATTCTAATGCCGATATTGGTAAGGCAAGAGAGCTGTTTGGCGGTATTTTAAGAATGTCAATTCCTTATAAAGAAATGAGAAATAATAGCGATCCATATGTCTGTTATGATATTGGGTTTCAAGAATCTTTGAACTCCATGTATGAATTAATTAGAACGGAAGAATGGCAGAAAACCTATGAAAAAGGTTACTTCCTTTTAATAGCAAAGAATGCTTTCAAACCACAAATACTTGAAACATCATTTCTGTTGTGTTGGACGATTTGGGAGCACCTTTTTACTATTTTAGATTGTTCCTTCGGCTTCAGGCCAGGAAGAGGATGCCACGATGCGCTAAAAGTACTCAATCACACATGGCTAAGAAAACATCTAAACTCGCCTACGGACTACGTAATAGAGATGCTGTACCTTAAAATGCAAGGAAACTACCGGTACTATGGAATAACAGATAACTCTAAAGCGTTAGGGAACTTCTGTGATAAAGTGCGCAGAATGTTATTCAAATGGTTCAACCGACGCAGTCAGCGCAAAAGCG
>JBAYYO010000340.1:0-2966 GCA_041672985.1 Syntrophomonas sp.
GATCGATAAAGACCCGGACATTGGCAGCCTGACAGCTGAAATAGAAGCCTTGAAGCTACGGGTGACCAACCTGGAAAGCCAACTGCGCTCACCACAAATCGCTGGTCCACCCCCGGAGAGTCCAGATGAGCCCACTTCCGCTTGGAAGCAGGCGGAGCCGCCTCCGGATCTTCCTCCTAAAATCCCTCTGCAGCAGCGTTTCTCAGAAGACTTCATCGGCGGCAAACTGCTCAATCGTATTGGGGCCCTGATTGTAGTATTTGCGGTGGCCTATTTCCTAAAATGGTCTTTTGACAATGATATTATCGGCGAATTAGGACGCTGCGTACTGGGCCTGGTAGCCGGCGTTGGCCTGATGGCAGCCGGGCAGGTATATTTAAAAAAAGGCTATGCAGTATTTTCCCAGGGTTTAACCGGGGCCGGCATAGCCATAATCTATTTGGCCACCTATGCAGCCGTCAACTATTATCACCTGATAAACCCTTATATGGCCTTTGCCTTAATGTTTATAACCGCGCTTACAGCCGGTGTCCTGGCGGCCATCGGTGACATGAGCGGTACCGCGGTGATGGCTACAATCGGCGGTTTCCTGGTGCCCTTTCTCATGGGCAACCATACTGGTCAGATCGTCCCCCTGTTAACCTACATATTGATTCTGGATCTTGGTATTCTGTTCCTGGCCTATTACCGCCAGTGGTTTTTCCTGGACGTCATAGCTCTGGTGGGCACCGGCCTGGTGTCAATGGCGGCCTATACTATGCACTGGAAGATCTGGCCCGGGCAGGCCTTCATAACCGCCTTTTTAATCCTATTTATCACCGTGGCGGTAATGTACAACCAGCGTACCCGCAACGATCAACCGCTATTACTGCTGGGCAGCGGCTTGCTGCTCAGTATTTATACATTTGTTAACCTCTATGATAAAATGAATGATTGGCTGGGCTTGGTGAGTCTCAGTCTGGCCGCGGTATACCTGGGCACCTATCTAATCGCAAAATGGCGCGGCCTGGGGACGGTGGTATTTACCAAAACGGTTCTGTTAATAGCCTTGGTCTTCTCGCTCCTGGCCTTGCCGCTCCAGCTCCAGGACGTTTATTACCATATGGCCTGGCTGGCGGTAGGTGCGGCCTGCCTCTATTTTAGCTACATTACCCGCAGTATCCCCGCCTTCCTGATAGGTATCATAATCACCGTTATCACCACTATTAATGCTGGTATAGAGCGGTATGCCCTGCCCGTCTTTAACCAAACCACTCTCATTTTAAGTTTGAGTATCGTAAACTGGGGAGGGGCTTTATGGGTGGCGGCCCGCAATTATCCCCGGCGCAAACCGTTAGCAGCAAGCATAGCTGTCATTATTACGGGGCTGGTATTTTTCCTGCTCGATTACGACATAAACAATGCCATATATTATTACCAGGCGAACCAGTCCTTCTCGTTCCTGGTCCCAGTCAGCTGGGCTCTGGTCAGCAGCCTGGTGCTGTGGCTGGGGGTGCGCCGTGATGACTCGGCAGTACGCCTGTTCAGCCTATTGCTGTATGGAGTGGTGATAATGAGGACCATCTTCTATGACTTGCGGCAGTTGGATATTGTCTTTAAAATTATGGTTTTGCTGGCGGTAGGTCTGATCGCCCTGGCCATTTCATTCTTCTATCAAAAACGGATGAGAGGAGACGAGCAACAATGATCAGAAAGCTAGTAACTACGTTGCTATTGACCGCCTTCCTGGCGGCCCCGTCCGCAGGCCTGGCCGTAGCCAGCCAGGAGAACTGGCAGTACTTCAAGGAAGTACCGGCCGACAGCGCGGGCTTTGCCCTTATCAAGCTAGACAGTGAGGTAATGCAAAACTGCCAGGAGTCTTTTGGAGATATTAGGGTCACCGATCTCCAGGGACGGGAGATTCCCAGCCAGTTGATCCAACCTGGCCAGGAGCAGCTGGTCCATAGCGTTAGCCTCCTTAATGCTGTATACTACGAAGACCACACCTCGGTAATGATTGACATGGGAGCCAATCCCCGTCCCCATAATCAACTGCAGTTGATTATTGCCATGGATAAACCTGAGGACTACCTGCGCGAGGTGGAAATCCTGGCCAGCAATGATGCCGCCACCTGGGGGCAATTGGGGACCGGGAAGATATTTGCCTATCAGAAGGAGCAATTTAATCAGATTAACTACCCTACCAACAGCATGCGCTACCTGCAGGTCAACATCAAAAAAAACCCGGGGGAAAGCAGCCTGCGGGTGGCTTCTGCCCAGTTAAACTTCCTATCCAGTAATGTATACCAGGGAGAGTCCCTGGCTGTACGGATAATATCCAACCGCTCCGACAAGACCAAGACCAATATCGTAATCGACCTGGGGGTTCCCAATTATATGATCACCGGCCTGCAGATCCAAACTGCGGACCGTAACTTCAACCGCACTGTTACTGTCAGCAGTGGGGACCAGTCCGTGACCACCGAGCAGACAAGACAGCTGACTTATGACCGTATCATTGCCTATGACTGGGAGAGTTATATGTTAAACAAGGACCGTATAACCGTTGATCAATTCTGCCGGCGCTACCTGACCATTTCCATATTAAATGAAGACAGCCCGCCCCTGCAGATCCAGGCTATTCAGGTTTACGGGACGGCCCCGACTTTCATCGCCGAGCTGGCCACACCCAGTCTTTTGTGGTACGGTAACCCCAAAGCGACCGCTTCTGTATACGATCTCAGACAGTTCGCCGATTTAATCACCAAAAGCGATTTAACGGTTTATGAGGTCGGAACCCAGCAAATCAATCCCGATTATAAGGCGCCCGTGGTACCCTGGACGGAAAAAAACAAGTGGCTGCTGGATGTGGTTATCGTCATGGTGGCGGGGGCATTCGTGGTTGTCATTTTGCGCAAATTCAAGCAGTTGGGCTGAGTGGAAGGATATGCAGCTCCTATATCTAAAATAAATATACCATTTGCTAA
>JBAYYO010000341.1:0-2962 GCA_041672985.1 Syntrophomonas sp.
ATCATCATTTGGTATGGCTCTCATAGTTCACTGGCCTTTGTAGTGGCTGGAATCGGAGCAGGAATAATCTTTCTGATTGTCAAGGGCAACCGTCTGGTGAAGAAAGGAATTTGAGATGATTCAGGCCGCCATTAAGTATCACCAATATCGCAGCTACACACAGTCATCAAACTGTATTGTCACGGGTGCTGCTTTTTATAACAGTCAGTTATGTGAGGGGCAGGAGTTATTAGAGCTGGTTTCCTCCTGGGAATTAGAAGAACATTTCACCGAGGGATTGAAGCACTTAAATGGATTCTATGCGGTGTTTAGGCATACTGACCATCAATTATTGGCAGCTGTTGATCGTTTTCGCTCCATCCCTCTCTTTTATGGGCAAAAGGGCCTCGACTTCTATTTGAGTGACAGCGCCGAATGGATACGTCAGCAAATAGGTGATGGGCAGCTTGATCCTCTGGCTGAAGAGGAGTTTCTATTGACGGGATATGTTACGGGACCTGATACCTTGTATCGCAACGTAAAACAGCTACAAGCGGGAGAGGCAATATCGGTGACGTATAATTCAAACGGGTTACTAATATCCGTTAGGAGTTATTATAAATTAATTTTTCAAAATTTTATGGGAGAACCTGAAGAGGAACTTCTAAATAAGTTGGATGCGGTTTTGGTGCAAGCATTTAAACGGCTTATTTGTATTGCGGACAGCCGAACCTTGGTGGTCCCCTTAAGCGGAGGTTATGATTCCCGCTTGATATTATTTATGTTGAAACGTCTTAACTATAATAATGTGATTACCTTCACCTATGGCCTGCCCGGCAATCGCCAATCAGCCATAAGCCAGCAGGTCGCCCAAGCCCTGGGTTATAGTTGGGAGTTTGTCCCCTCTAATAATAGTGATTGGTATCGGTGGGCTCAATCTGAAGAATACCGTAATTATTATGCCATGGCTGATGGTCTGTCCTCTCTCCCTCATACCCAGGACTGGGGTGCCGTATGGGAACTGAAAAACAGAGGGGTAATTCCTCCAGGCTCTATTTTTATACCAGGTCTTACGGTGGCAAGTCTAAAAAAGGTATCGGGGAGACATCAACAAGAGCAAGTAATAGCAGCAATCATAGATAATCATTACTGCCTGTGGCCGTATGAGAAAAGGCCCGCTGATGTAAGAAAAATGCTGGAGGCAAGGATTGAGAGCTCCCTGGAGCAGTTAATTACTGACAAGAACTGTATTGATCCGTCTGATCTGCTGCAATCATGGAATAACCTCGAACGACAACCCAAGTTTATAACTAATTCCGTCCGTGTTTATGAGTACTGGGGTTTCCAATGGTGGCTCCCCCTTTGGGACGCGGAATATGTCGACTTTTGGAGCAGGGTCCCCTTTGAATATCGACTGGGACGAAAATTGTACGAGAAATTTATTGATAAAATCAATGTTCAAATATTCAACAATAACCCGGCTATGACCGCGAGTGCCGGCCATATTCCGGCAGCAAATTCCAAAAGGCCGAGACCAATCTCCAGCGCCACAGATTTTATTAAAAGAATCCTAAAGCGTACGATATTACGGAAACCGCTGAAAAAGATCCTATTATTACTTAAATGCAAGAGAGAATATTTTGCCCATCCTCAAGCCTATTACGGGAGATTTCCCTGGGCGGAGTATAAAAGGATGTATAGGCATGGAGCAGCCAATGTAAACTCTATGACAGCATTCAGGTATTTACAAGAAAAGCAAAGGTGACAAGGGGACGGTTCGAGACCACTGAAAAAGTATCATAAATGTCATCCTGAGGAGTTGCAGGCGACAAAGGATCTCTTTTGAAGTCCGTAATATTGGGCCTTTAGTTAACGAGATTCTTCGCTATCGCTCAGAATGACACGCAGGTGACAGGGGACGGTTCTTTTGTCACCTATCAGGGAAACGGTGACCGGGATTAAGATAGCGAGGGTGACAAAAGAACCGTCCCCTTGTCACCTCAGTTAGGATGATTTGAAATGAAAGTTCTATTCATCGGACAAAGTAGCCCGTTTACAATGATCCCATTGGAAGCGGTAGGTAAGGAACACGACATTGTGGGGTTAGTTGAATCTGCTCCGCGCAGCTATCAACAGAGAAACAGATGGGAACTTTATATAAAAAAATGGCTAGTTCACTTATATCGTAAATGCAGAAGCACCATCACTTTAAAATCAATCGCTGATAATAAATCCGTCCCCTATTTTTTCTTAACCAGGGAAAACAGGGACGATTTTGTACAATTCATATCTGATGTTGAACCAGATATCATCTGTGTGGCCCAAATGAGCCAATTGCTAAAAAAGGAAGCTTATTCACTGCCTGTATATGGATCCATCAATTTTCATCCTTCCCTGTTACCTAATTATAGAGGCCCTAATCCTTGGTTCTGGCAATATTATTATCTGGAAAAAGAGGTAGGGGCTACCATACACTATATTGATGATGGAGAAGATACCGGCGACATTCTGAAACAAGGGAAATTAAAGATGCGATTAGGTATGCCGCCTGATGAACTAATGGAGTCAGTCTGTGTCTTAGGTTCAGGACTGATGCTGGAGGCTCTCGAGGAGATAAAGAATGGAAATGCTAATCCGGTAGAGCAGCGTCACCTGGAGTGTCCCATTCGGGCCCGCAATGTAAGCAGAGAGGAACAACTGCTGCAATGGGACCAATGGCCTATAGAACGGGTCTGGCATGTTCTGCGCGGGACGGGCCCGTGGATTGATTCTTTGCGATCCCGAATTCCTGGCCTAAATTGGAGGGTGCAAGATTACTATAGATGTTCTTCCCGGCCGCCCTGGGGGAAAAGGGGTATCAGTCGCAAGGGCTGGTATTTGCGGCACCCGGAAGGTGTAATCTATATCAGGCCGGAGGTGACAAGGGGACGGTTCTTTTGTCGCCTATCAAGGAAACGGTGACAAGAGAACCGTCCCCTTGTCA
>JBAYYO010000342.1:0-2954 GCA_041672985.1 Syntrophomonas sp.
GTTGGCTAACCTTACCGGACGGGATTCCCACCCGTTATTGTAGTGCGACAATTTCCATTCCCCTATAAATCCACAAATACATCAAATTATTTTTCCATATCACATATTCATTCCTAAAAGAGTGTGTTGTGAAAAACAACCCTTTAGTTTTCTATGGCTGGGTATTGATCTTCATATTGTAATTCTTTATATTAAATTAATGTGCAGAAAACAGAAAAGAAAGAGTTCCTTACCTAGCCCGTAACCACTCTTTCTTTCTGCTTACCGGCGACATCATAGCCGCCAAGATTATTTAGAAGGAATACATGCAATAGCATTCCAACCATAACAAAATTATGATAAGAGAATTTACCGTCTTTTGCAAGCTGAATTTAATAACCTATTCTGCACTTCAACTCTTTGAACAGTTCATGGATAGCTTCCGTATTGAAGACTATGTCTGCCCAACTTGCGGAGCTAAGCATACCTGCCATTTACATGCTTCTTATGAACGTTACTTGATTTCCTACGAAGCCGGGGAACCTGTTTATTACCATGTCAACGTACTTCGGGTAATCTGTGCATCCTGCAGGCACACCCATGCTATCCTTCCAGAAATCATAATTCCTTATGGCTCCTATAGTATCCTGTTCATTCTGACTGTTCTACGTGATTACTATACACATTCCGGTAGCATCCGAGAAATATGCGATAAATATCAGATCTCCGTCTCCACCCTGTATCGGTGGAAACGTTTATTCCATACACATAAAAAACTCTGGCTTGGTCTATTGGAAGATGCCGCTACACAAACATTGGACTTTCTGGATTTCTTAACGGGCTTTTCTATACGAAAGTTGTCTGAAGGGCTGAAACATTTCTTTTTATCCCATGCCTTCTCTTTCCTTCAGGGTGCCTTGGAAACTGCACATTCTGCTTCTCCGTAGAATTATGTCCTTTTCGTTTTACCCCTTCCACATAATTCTGGAATGGCTATCTTTCTGGTATCGTTTTATGATGCCAAGAGGAGGTGATCGTCATAATGAATGACAAAAATAACGACAAATCTACTATCGAAATGGCCTATTTTCGCTTTGCCCTGATTGCACCGGTAATCCAGGGCGTGTTTCCTGATGCTACCAAAACAGCCTATTACAGAAGGGTGACCGCCGACACACTCACGCTTCCTGATGGTAGACTGGTAAGGTATAATCCTAAGACCCTTGAAAAGTGGGAAGAATACTACAAAAAAGGTGGAATGGATGCTCTGATGCCTAAAACTCGCTCGGATAAGGGCATGACCAGAAAGCTTACAGATACAACTACTGAAGAAATATTTAGACTAAAGGCCAAATATCCAAAACTTAACGCTACCCAGATTTACATCCGCCTGGTGGAAAATGGTTTCATTAAAGCTTCCCAAGTATCCGTTGCTAGTGTACAGCGTTTTATCAAACGTAATGACTTAAAATCAGCGAGAAACATTAACATGAAAGACCGCAAGGCTTTCGAAGAGGAGTTTTCCGGAGCTATGATCCAGGCTGATACGTGTTATGGGCCTTATATTACACAAGACGGCCAAACCCGTCGCACCTACCTGATTATGGCTATTGATGACCATTCTAGAATGATTGTGGGTGGCAGATATTTTTACAACGACAACGCCTACAACTTTCAGATCGTATTTAAGGAGGCTGTTGCCCGCTTTGGAATTCCGATTAAGTTATATCTCGATAATGGTTCTGCCTATAAAAACGAACAACTTTCTCTTATCTGTGGTTCTATTGGTACAGTAGAACTCCACACCCCGATAAGGGACGGAGCTAGTAAAGGTAAGGTAGAAAGGAATTTTAGAACCCTAAAGGAACGCTGGCTTTACGGGCTTGATACCAAGCAGATCCATTCCATTGAGGAACTCAACCGCCAACTGGCTGATTATATCCGCAAACATAATACTACCGTTCACAGCGCCACCAATGAGAAGCCTATTGACCGCTATATGCGTGACCTGGATCGGATTAGAAAACCTAAAAGTCAGGAATGGCTAGATGAGTGCTTCATGAACCGTAAGCTGCGCAGGGTCAATAACGATGCTACCTTAAGCATCAATAGAACCTATTACGATGTGCCCATGCAGTTTATTGGTATGAAGGTACAAGTACGCTATCTGCCGGACCAGATGGATAAGGCTTACATATTCCATGAAGGCCAGCATTATTCCCTACGATTAACTGATAAGGTTGCTAACTCAAGAACCAAGCGTAATAATGGTCCTGCCATCGACTATTCAATAGCAGGAGGTAGGATAGATGTTTAAGCATTTTTATGGCCTCTCCTTTAACCCTTTTGATAAATCTATTAGCGAAAGGGACTGCTTTGTTTCTGATGATCATAAACAGATGATTTCCCGTTTGAATTATCTCAAGGATGTCCGAGGTATCGGCGTATTTACTGCTCCGCCCGGAATGGGTAAGTCCTACGCCCTGCGTTGCTTTGCTAAGGAATTGAATCCTAACCTGTACCAGATGGTGTATATCTGCCTTTCCACTGTCAGTGTATCTGAATTCTATCGCCAGTTCTGTACTATGCTGGGCATTGATGCCGGTGGACGTAAAACCGATATGTTCAAGGCTATTCAAGATCGTGTTTATTACCTTTTGAAGGAAAAACGCAAAACTCTTCTGGTGGCTGTTGATGAAAGTCAGTATCTTAATTCTGCTATCTTCCGTGACATTAAGATGTTGATGAATGTCAACTATGACAGTCTCGACTGTTTCGCACTAATTCTTGTGGGTGAGCCCTATTTGAATAATATCTTGGAAAAACCGGTCCACGAATCTCTTAAACAGCGTATTACCGTGCATTACAATTATCAAGGTCTGTCCGGTCAGGAAACCGCCGATTATATTTATCATAAAGTTGATGCCGCGGGCGGTGCCCGTTCCATTATTGATGATGCTGCCGTTAATGCTATT
>JBAYYO010000343.1:0-2938 GCA_041672985.1 Syntrophomonas sp.
TATTAACGGAGCTGGCCGCCTATAAGACCAATCTAAAACTGATGGATGGTTCGGTAATTAATTCAGGGGAATTGATCAATAGAACGCCCGCTTCGTTTAGCAGCGAACAAATAGCAGTCTTCAAAACCTATCGTGAGCAGTTAAGCGAGTACGGGGCGACGGTTGTCCTTCCCAGCGGAGAGACAATAAACTCGGCTGATTTAACTATCATGGGTACTTCCTCTTTAACCGCAGCCCAGCTAAATAAGTGGGTTGCCAATGAAATTGCCCTACGTACCCCCAGTCTGATTGCCCAGGGTCGGACCATTAATCCTACCCCGGATGTGGCCGAATTGTATTTGCAAATCGGTGCCAAATATGGCATCAGGGGGGATCTGGCGTTTTGTCAGTCAGCCAAGGAAACAGGGTACTGGCAATACACTGGCAGTGTACAACCGTGGCAAAATAATTACTGCGGTCTGTGGGCAACCGGCAGCCCTTTAACGGGATTAGAATCAAGGAACGGCGCAGATGAAACGCAGGTGTGTTTTATGCCCGGAACTCATGGGGCAGTTTTTGCCACCCCGGCGGCAGGGGTAGAAGCACATATTCAACATCTTTATGCCTATGCAACCAAGCAGTCTCTGCCGGCTGGCAAAGTGCTGATTGATCCGCGTTATTCGCTGGTAAACCGGGGCATTGCTCCAAGCTGGCTGGGTTTGAACGCCCGTTGGGCGGTTCCCGGAACCACCTATGGACAAAGCATTATAAATGATTATTGGTTAAAAGCTATTAAGACTAAATAATCTTGTAAAAAGGGCTGAGATTGAAAAAGCAGGCATCGTTACGATACCTGCTCAGACCGTCAAAAAAGGCCAATTGCTGCGTTAATTCGGAAGACCCGTTCAATCAACGTACCCATGTACGCCTCAATCACGGGCCTTCCGATTGCCTTGCTCTTGACCTTTTTTGCTCGCTCTGGCAGGGTGTCGACTTTATCGACACCCTGAGCAGGCATCGTTACGATGCCTGCCTTTTGAGTTTGGAGCTGATTTTATTTTGCTTTTAATGTCATCGCTTTGCGATGCATAGGACCGAAAGGTGCCCCAATGGGAAGAACGGTATAACCATAATGGGAATTCAAGACGATAGCGCCTGAGCCATAAAAGGAGAATATAGCCACACCCATTTCAGCATAGGCAGCCAGCTCATGCCAGGCCTCCCCACCCCAGCCCAGGGTGCTCATAAACAAGCCCAGGAATAATAAATCGATCAGGAAGAAAATTATGAAGAGAACTTTATTTGCTCCCATAGCTCCGAAGGTCATAAAGACGGTAAATATAAAATAACCCAGGAATGCAAAGCCAAGCTGATGGGCATCAAAAGCTGCGCCTGTACCGATGACTCCAGTCAACTGCATCCACCAGGTCATGGCTACTCCAAACCAGAAGAAGCCGTATCCGCAAAAAGCCGTAGCTCCAAAGGTATTGTTGTGTTTATAATCCATTAAGCCGGCAACGAACTGGGCTGATGCACCCAGAAAAACTGCCCACGGAACAATATAGGCAACGCCTGAGGTAATCCCCAGCTTCTGGGAAGAAGCGACCAGGGTAACCATCGCCAGACCTAATAAGCCCAGCGGTGAAGGATTGGCAACTAGTTCCTGTAAGTGTCCTGATACTTTTACTTCGCTGACAGTTGACATAATAACCTCCTTATAAAAAATGGTTGGATAATTATGTAGGGAAACTCTATAAAAAGATCTCTATCATCCTCCTTCCGAAAATAAGAATAACCAACAATTTGTGAAATTCGACACAATAATCCTATATCCTTCTAATATTGAGACATTTTTAGAAATATGAAGAGAGGGAATTATTTACCATGCCATAGTTGCAGCAGGCCATATAGATGAAATAGAGTAGTTTCAACCTGTTGGGACAGGGTGGGGCCAGCCGAATGGGATGAGGAGAGAAAATAATCCCAGTCTTTCAACAAACCCTCATTTTGTTTCCTGGCCCTAATCAATTCATAAAGCTGTTCGTGGTTAGTATGGTGGTGCATCCAAAAAGCTTGTGGCGCAACAATTGCTGTATCCCCAGGTTGGGGCTTCAAATCCAGTTGGAGACGGGCGGCAGCCATATCAAGTCCTAGCTCCATGCAGGGCGGTAAATCATCCCTGAAACTGTCTATTTCCAGCACCAAACTCGATCTGGATATTGATTCAGAATCAGGCTCATAGTCGGAATGTATCTCGTAGATACGAAAATTAACCCGGGCTTCTGGGGAGGCGGGGATGGAAATACTGGCACTGTTGAGGCTGATCAATCTGTATTTATCCCCCCAATCCAGTTCCAGGTTGGAACTATCAAAAGGAATTCTGACCAGCGTGGTTGTATCAAGATCAGGATTAAATGATTCCAGATAGAAATTATAAGGGTATATCATACTCAAACGGCCCATCGGGTTAACGTTATCGTCATCACATACGGCTCTTGATAATCCCTCCGTTGCGTACGATGATAGATCAAAGCCGGAAATAACATTTAGATTAGGGGGCAGAGAGGCGAGGAATCCCTCTAGTGCAGGGATCTGGGAATCATTTCCTAACAGCAGAAGATGATCCAGTTTCCATCCGGAGGGGGACCAATAGCCCTGCTTTTCGGCTAGTTCCATAACCTGATTCAGCGTTACCCTGGATTGCTTTTCCAGGGTTATACCGACACCGTCGGTAACACTTAAAAAAGCGCAATCAAAAGATGATTCTTTTACTTCCAGCACCATGATGTCACCAGTCAGGGGAAATTCATGGCGCAGCTGATAACCGACCGCCAGCGCGATAAAATGAGGAATTATCATTACCTCGGCCAGACCCAATACCTCTTCAAAGACATCCAATAGGACCCGGCGGGAGTTAAGGCTAAAAATGTCTGGCACTGCCAGGGCGGCTGACTCTATT
>JBAYYO010000344.1:0-2932 GCA_041672985.1 Syntrophomonas sp.
CAACCCGGACGAATAGGACAGTTTTACCAGTATGGGCAGGATGGCGTACATTAAGGCTGAGAAGAGAATATATATAGAACCTTTTACTTCATTGGATGCGTTCAATAACACAACAAACCTTCTAACATTAAGGAAATAAAATTTGATACATCTATTAAAGTATAGACAAATTGAAGTATAAGTCAATATTGGAGAACTTCTGCTGATGGGGTTTTTGAGCATTGCAATGAGTTTGGATTCGTGTTATAGTGTATAATCTGTGTAGAACATGATATAAGAAGCAGTGTGGTTTTACTTTTGCTGTAAGTTTCCCAGCGGATTTAAAAGGAAATGTTTTTTCCTGAGTGGATCACATATAATCTTATTAGCAGAAGTACAATTAATAGTGGTTTAAAACCGCGACTTTTGTGATCGGGTATTGTAAACTGCAGATAAAGGATGCGGAGGTGACGTTATGAAAAATAGGTGGGGAAAAGGGGAACCAGTTAATCTTTCCGACCTGCTCAAGATAACACCGGTTGCTAATGAAATTATTAACTTGAGCGAAGAATTGGGTATGAGCCGTACCGATGTGATGTGGATAGTCTCCCAAATCATAGAAAACAGTGATGAATATTCCGAAAGCGGAAGTACCAGGATTTCTGACCACGAGGCTTTAGAAGAAGAATGGGACGGGATAGAACTGGAAAACGTGGAAGAAGAAATGGATCAAGCCATGTATTTGGTTAACGTCAAAATAAATGGACCGGGGAGATTTCCTGAAATCGGTTTTAAAGCAGGGGTTAATGATATTGAAGATATGGATTATTTTTTTGACATGGTATTGGAAATGGTTGATAAGTTGGATTAAGAGCTCAAATAAATCCGGGCTAATACCCGGATTTTTTTAATATAATGGTCTTTGCAAAGTAATGTCTGGAGGCAACCCGATGGTCATAGAACTGACGAAACAAATTAAGCTGATCCGGCCTGAAGCAAAAGCTGTGTTTCCCTACAGTAACTCACTTTTCATCGATGATGAAATGAAAGCCTTGATTGACGCGGGAGCCGGAGGCCGGGCTTATGCGGAAATACCTCGAGCAGAAATACAGCTATTGTTATTGACCCACTACCATTTTGATCATATTAATGGAGTCAGCTTTTTTCCTAATGCTCGTAAAATGGCAGGCTGGGAAGAAATATGGGCCTTTCAGGATGAAGACAAATATTTGGAGTCTATGGGATATTACCAATGGCAAGAATTAATGGGCAGCCCCCGGGATGAAATATTGTACCGAGGTCTTGTTTTACCGGAAGATGTACCTTCTCAGCCGGGTTTTCAGTTTATCGAACTGGCCGGAACTTTTAAAGACGGCCAAGTTTTTAACACGGGAGAAACTACATTTACCGCTGTACATACGCCGGGTCATTCGCCGGGCCATTATGCCTTTTATTTTCCGCAGGAGAGCATTCTTTTCTCAGGCGACCTTGATGCCACCTCGCGTGGTCCCTGGTATGCTGATGAATTTGGCAGCATTGATGATATAATTATGTCAGTCAATAAAATAATATCCCTGCAGCCGCAGATATTGGTCACCTCTCATAGAAGGATTATAGATTCCGAGGTGGAAGAATTACTGCGGGCCTATCTTGATATTGTCTTCCAGAGAGAAGACAATATTTTAAATTATCTCAGCGAACCAAGAACCCTTAATGATATTGCTGACCAGGGCTTCATAAAAGAATGGGAACAAAACAACACCCGCATTCTATTCTGGTATAAGATGATGATTGTAAAGCACTTGCAGCGCCTGATTAACAACGGACTGGTAATGAAAATTGGTGATAACAAGTATATTAAGGTTTAAAGCAAAAACAGCTGAATTAACAATATATTAATATAATTATCTAATTCTTATCATTTTGTGGTTCTAAACTAAACATAAATGGCGTAGAATAGCTTTAGGGTAAAAATAATAATCAACCGAAAGGGGGGATAAAGGTGGATAAAAAGTTAATAGATGAGATCCTGAGAGAAATTGGTTTGGAACACATCGATGACGAAACCGACCAACAATAAGCAAGAGCCATTTAAGAGAAACACTTAAATGGCTCTACTTTTTTGCCTATTCTGAAGTCATTTTCAATAATTCAGACACTGTTACAAATTCATAACCCTGACTTTTGAGGTTGCTGATCACAGTAGGCAAGGCCTCCGTAGTCTGCTTGCAGGTATCGCTGGCATGCATTAATATAATAGCCCCGGGATGAACCTTCTTACTTACCCTTTCAATAATAGTATTAACACCCGGATTCATCCAATCCAGCGAATCCACACTCCATTGAATTACTTCGTAATTGCTTTCGTGCGCTGCTTCGATAACCTGATCATTATAATCACCGTTAGGGGTTCTAATTAGTTTAGCATCCACCTCGGTAATCTCTTTAATATTGTTATGGGCCTTCATAATTTCATCTTTTATTTCGGCTTTACTGAGGTTGCTTAAATTAATATGACGAAAACCATGACTGGCGATCTCATGTCCATCCTGCTTGATTCTTTGGGGCACATCAGGATATTGCTTCACCCAGGGTCCGGATAGAAAGAAAGTGGATTTTACATTATGGCTTTTTAAAATATCTATTACCGGAATGGGGGTATTGTTGCCCCAACTTATATCAAATGTAAGGGCGACCACCTTTTGATTGGTTTTAACCTCGTAGACTGGTTTTAACTTGTGATAGGCTTGAACATATACGACACTGCTAGCTAACAATATGATTGCTATCGCGGCAATCAGGGCGATTTTTGTTCGGGCTTTAAGCTCATAAAAGCCAAAAATCCTCGGTATCATCTTAGCACCTCCTATTCCTTATCCTTACATTTTTATTTATTAATTTTAGCTTTATTCCTTATTCTCTAAATTAATTAATTCGCTCATGGTAATGAAAC
>JBAYYO010000345.1:0-2930 GCA_041672985.1 Syntrophomonas sp.
TGCTGCTGCAGCGCTTCCATCCAGCTTGGATATTCAGTTTCCGACTTCTGCTGCAGTAATATTTTCTTTATTTCATCCTTGCTTTTTTCATAATTAGCTTCCTGGCCTTCTTCAGCTAAGATGGCTTTGTTTTCATCAAAATAACTTTTCATTTCTTCTTCCGTAATGGAAATCTGAGGTTCCAGGAGTTTTTTCACGCCCAGATTGGTGATAATGTCACCTTTTATATCCTCGATTGTAAAGCCGGTGGCCGTCAAAGTTTCCGTAAATGCTTCCTCGCCGCCGTAGTATTCATAAAACTGGTTTAGTTCATTCTGGATTTCTTCTTCAGATATAACGATATTCTGCTTCTGCATTTCAAGCTTAATTATTTTGGCAGAGATTAAATCATTCAGGACTTCCTGACCACTTGATTTAACCATTTCCTCATATAATTGATCTTTGGTGATATTTTCCCCGTTGATGCTGGCTACAGCTTCATTTTGGAAATTCATCACCCCATAACCGGTGGCTAGTGCAACACCTATGCATAGGATAATAATAGAAATAATTACTTTAGGATTTGTCCATTTCATTTATAAAACACACCTCCTTAATTGACGTCATGGCAGTGAATGGATAATTTTTCCTGGCAGCAACCCCTTCCAGTTTATTGCTGTGAAACTTAAGATAGCAGACTAATGTGTCAGGTAAATGTCGGATTACATTAATTCAGCAGGCAGGATCCCAGGGTAATACCTGAAGAACTTCTCTTGACCGGAGAATAATTGGTCACTACTCTCCTTAAACTATTCGTTGTATACTGTTCAAAAAATCATACCATAAAATTCATGCGCACTAACGCGTAAATAATTGGTAATTACCTGGGGAGGCAGATATGGAAACATTACTGGACAGATTTTTAAGTTATGTCAGAATTGATACTCAGGCTAATGAGGCGTCCAATTCTCACCCCAGTACGGCCGGGCAGAAGGAATTGGCAGGGCTCCTAGCATTGCCGGTCAAGGTTATAATAGACAAATTAAAAACCCAAAAGCTGACCCCGGTTACTGTGATGCGAGGGTCAGCTTTCATTTTAGCTTTGTTTTTGCGTGACAGCCCTGATTTTAATATACTCTGCGGCGGCGGCTGGGTTGGGCGATGCCTCCATTTTCCCGGCTCGGTTCCGAGTTTCTAAAAGCGGCCAGATGGAGTACCTGCTCTTCGAAAATCAATCCGGCGGCCATATAAGATTTATTGTGCAAACGGATATCAGTTCCCAGACCGACAGATGGATATTGGTTCAGTTCCGCTTCTTGAAGAGATGTCAACACTGCCTCGATATTGACCGCCTTGGCCCTCTTCGGCTTGGCATTTTTCATTTCCAGAGCCTCCATAGCATAACTGGTTAGAAGTTTCTTCCACAGGCGGTCCAGTACATCATGGTGGCCGAACATATCCAGACAGTTGAAGGCACCGTTAATAAACACCGCTATCCCGGTCTGATTTTCCAAAGGCCGCAGGCCGGCTATAAAATCCTCCAGTTCACCTTCATATTTGGTGTAGACATCATGTATGGCATCAGTGGTGGAAGAGGCGTCCATCATCATCTGTTTGCGGTCGATTTCTTCCCAGACCTCATGCTGATCCGCTTGAAACGAGCTGGCGTGGGAGAGATTATCGGCTACCCGGGAAGCCTTGGTGCGCCGCAGTTCTGAATGCCCGAAAACCGGGGAGCCCTGGAAGTTATTACCCTCATAGCGCCAGCGGCCCCTTTCCACGCAACTGACCGGTATATCCAAACTGCCCTCCGGCGGAATCAGTATAGTGGCATTGACCATGCGGTTCTGTTTGGCCCCCACCAGCTCTTCTCCATCCAGGATCAAGACCGGCTGTTTACCCCGGTTGACCACCAGCAGGTTGTTAACCATGCCGTGTTCACTGGCCTCGCTTATTTGCAGCGATCCCAGTTCCATGGCTTCATCCAATAACAAATAATTACGCAGACCGATCTCCTGGTTCAGAAACAGCGGTATTACCTGGAGATTATCCTTCTGCTGGCTTTCGCCGCCGGACAACTGCTGAAAATATTGATCCATAACTGTCTTCATATAGCTATCCCCCCATTATTCTGGTCCCTGTGACGATCGCAAAAGAGGTGCACCTCACCCGACCACCACCCCTCAATATGTTAAGGCAATAATAACATCTGTTATGATTAGTTGTCAAGAGTAATTGCAGATGTTATAATCAGCATGAAACCAATAAAAAAGGACTGATCAAGATGACGATTAGCCAACGCATAAACAAACTGCGCAAGGAGCGCAACATGAGCCAGGCGGTCCTGGCAGAGAGGGCAGGACTGAAGGCCCCGGCCATATCCCAGTACGAATCGGGGGCCCGCTCACCCAATTTTGAATCCCTGATCAAACTATCCAGCGCACTGGGAGTCCCCAGTGATTACCTGCTGGTGGGCGAAGAATCAGCACCCTACGAAGAGAGCAGTGATCGCCTGAGCAGAATGATTATGCATGTTGCCGGCATGCTGCCGTTTGACAAACGCGAGCTGCTGCTCGATTACGCGCTGATGCTGCTGGGGCCAGGACCAGTCCGACTGAACTTGCCCTATTTCAATGATGTGCGTTCCTACGCCGATTATATCTTCCATCAAGTGGCCGGCAACACCTTGCCGGTAGACTTGAGCGGGCTGCTGGAGCGGTTCAAGGTAACCCTGACTGAAACCGAAATGGACAACTGCGAGGGGATACTGGTCCAGGGAAATGAGAACCTGATCATCCTCGATCCCCGCCAGAACAATCAGCAGCGCCGACGGTTCACCCTGGCCGTTTTGCTGGGCCATCTTATCATCCCCTGGCATACCGAGACCGTCTATCGTGCCCGGGAGGAATCGACTTTTAAGACTGAAGATCCCCGGGAGATGGAAGCCCTGC
>JBAYYO010000346.1:0-2928 GCA_041672985.1 Syntrophomonas sp.
AATGGTGATGTACATGGGGCCGCAAACGATCTTGGATCAAGTAAAAGAATATGACCCCAAAGCCGATTTTGATTTGATCGCTAAAGCATATAATTATGCTGTAATTGCTCATGGGGAACAAAAGAGAAAATCGGGTGAACCTTACATTATTCATCCGGTTGAAGTCGCGCTGATCCTGACTGAAATCGAAATGGACAGCGCCTCCATATGTGCCGCCCTGCTCCATGACGTAATTGAAGATACCAGTTTTAATTATCAAAACCTGGAAGATGAATTTGGGCCCGAGATTGCTTTACTGGTAGATGGAGTAACCAAACTGAGCCGTATTGATTTCAAATCCCGGGAAGAGGCCCAGGCAGAAAATTTGCGTAAGATGTTTATCGCCATGGCCAGAGATATAAGAGTAGTTCTGATTAAACTCGCCGATCGCCTGCACAATATGCGGACCCTTAATTTCCAACCTGAACCCAAACAAAAGCAAATAGCGCGTGAAACTATGGATATATTTGCGCCTTTGGCTCATCGACTGGGAGTATTTAAATTTAAATGGCAGCTGGAAGACCTGGCTTTTTTATACCTGGAACCGGAAATGTACTACGAAGTAGCCCAACGGCTTAAGACCAAACGTAAGGAAAGAGAAGAATATGTTAATACTTTAAAACAACAGATAAGAAATGGGTTGGAGCAGATAGGGGTCGAGGGTGATATAGCCGGGCGGCCTAAAAATATATACAGCATTTATAAAAAAATGATTAAACAAGACAAACCTATCGATGAAATATATGATAAAATCGCTATCCGCGTGGTAGTAGATACAATTCCAGAATGTTATGGGGTTTTGGGGATCATTCACACTATTTGGAAACCACTTCCCGGTCGCTTCAAAGACTATATTGCTACACCCAAACCCAATATGTACCAGTCCTTGCACACTACCTTAATTGGGCAGGGTGGTGAACCTTTCGAAGTACAGATTAGAACCTGGGAAATGCATATTACGGCAGAGTCAGGAATTGCTGCCCACTGGCATTATAAAGAAGCCAGCGGTCCTAAAGAGCGTGATAAGAAATTTGACGAAAAACTAGCCTGGCTGAGACGGATTCTGGAATGGCAACAAGATGTAAATGATAATTCTGAGTTTATGGAGTCACTGAAAACAGATCTTTTTGACGATACGGTTTTTATCTTTACCCCTAAAGGTGACGTTATCGAACTGCCCAAGGGCGCCTGCCCGGTTGATTTCGCTTATCGGGTTCATACTGAGGTGGGGCATAAATGCACCGGAGCGCGAGTGAACGGGAGGATCGTCTCCCTGGATTATCAGCTCAGCAATGGCGATATCGTAGAGATTATAACCTCTAAAAACTCTATTGGGCCCACCCGGGGATGGTTGGATTTTGTAAAGACATCTTCAGCTCGCAGCCGGATTAAGGCCTGGTTTAAAAAGGGTCAGCGCCAGGGAAACATTATGAAGGGCCATGAAATGCTGGAAAGCGAGCTAAAAAAGAGACACCTGGACCCTAAAGAACTGCTGAAGGAAGCCAAATTAATCGAGGTTCTGGAACGTTTTTCTTTGGCAGCGATCGATGATTTATTTGCCGCGGTAGGGGACGGCAACCTGACTGCCAATCAGGTTACTAATAAAATAAAGGAAGCCTATTTCCCCAATACCCAGGTAGAGGATATAATTAGTAAATCTATCCCGGTTCGGACCGGGCCGGTTCGAGATATCCGCGCACTTAAAATCAAAGGGGTTGACGACGTTTTCATAAGGCTGGCGCATTGTTGTAACCCTTTACCAGGTGATGCGGTTTTAGGGTATATTACCAGGGGACGGGGAGTATCAGTACATCGGCAGGACTGTCCCAATTTACAGAATTATTTGCGTAATGAAAGCGACCGCATAATGGAAGTGGAGTGGGCGGCGGAGAAGGGGAATTATCTGGTTGAAATGGAGATCAACGCTATGGATAGGGCCCGATTGACGACTGATGTGATGACAGTCATTGCCGATATGAAGATACCAGTAAATTCGATATTCTCCCGAGTCACCAAAAATGGACTGGCGGTTATGAATTTAAAACTGGAAATTGTGGATATGGGACAATTGAGTGCTATAAAACAGAGAATACAGAAAGTAAAGGGTATCACGGAAGTAAGAAGGGTATTACCGGGCGAGACCAGGGGTGAGCAGTAAGTGCTCTGCCACGGATCTCCCGGTTTAATAATATATTAGGAGGTAATGACAGCGTGATTTTGATGGGTATGGAAATAAGTAATATGGGGGAAAATTGTTATATTGTCGGATGTGAAGAAACGCGAGAGGTCGCAGTCATTGATCCGGGAGGTAATGCAAGTGGTATTATTAAACTCTTAAATGAGAATAACCTGAAAGCTGTTTATATTATTAATACCCATGGGCATATTGATCACATCGGAGGCAACAAGGGAGTCAAAGAGGCTACCGGAGCTCAAATTCTCATTCACGAAGCTGATGCCAAGATGCTCGTTAGCGCTGCTTCCAACTTCTCTTTCTTGATGGGCACCAAAGTAACCAGTCCTCCCGCCGACAAGTTCATAAAGGAAGGCGACATCATAAAGATTGGCAACACAGTGGAGCTGGAGGTTATTCATACCCCTGGCCACAGCCAGGGCGGTATATGTTTAAAAACCGGGGACATTATTTTTGTGGGTGACACATTGTTCCAGGGTTCAATTGGGCGGACGGATTTTCCGGGGGGATCCTATAAACAACTTATACAAATGATAAAGGAGAAGCTGTTTTGTTTAGATGATGAGGTAGTGGCTTATCCAGGTCATGGACCTGCAACTACGATTGGGTTTGAGCGGAAGCATAACCCGTTTTTACAATAATAAAATCGAATTGATACTTAGGGGCACCGTCCCAGATGCCCTCCACGGCAGCAT
>JBAYYO010000347.1:0-2927 GCA_041672985.1 Syntrophomonas sp.
CAGCCCGCCTACACAAATAATTTTGACCTGGACGGCAGATCCAGCTACAACCCAGACCATAACCTGGTTAATGACCACTAATGAACCAGCCCGGGTTGAATACCTGGAGGCGGATAGTTTTGATGGCAGTTTTGACCAGGCCTCGCAAATTGAAGCACAAAGCTCAATATTGGGCAGTCTCTATTACCACAATACCGTGAATATATCAGGATTAACCCCGGATACCGAGTATGTTTACCGGGTGGGGGATGAAGGCGCCTGGAGTGAGAGTTTATACTTTACTACTGCTGCAGACACTGAAAAATTTACTTTTCTATATTTAGGGGATGTGCAGTCAGGATATTCTGAATGGGGAGATATGCTGAATTCAATTGATAGTAGTTATCCCCAAATCAAGTTCTCTCTTTTAGGAGGGGATCTAACCGACAACGGTAGTAATGAAACCGAATGGGGACAGTTCCTGGATGCAGCAGCAGGCTATTTTTCGCAAATATCCCTGATGCCCACCCTGGGCAATCATGATGGCATTATGTATCTACGATTCTTTGCCCTGCCCGATAACGGGCCTGCCGGTTTGGAACAAGAATTTTATTCGTTTGACTATGGGAATGCCCATTTTGTAGTTTTAAACAGTAGTTACAATACCAATGAAGCCGCCAAACAATGGCTGCGGGAAGATCTCCAGAGCACAACCAAAGGTTGGAAATTCGCCATGTTTCATCATCCTGCCTATCCAGCTTTTGAGGATTATAAGTCCATTGATGAATCGATATGTGAAAACTGGGTGCCCATTCTGGAAGACAATGGGGTGGATATGGTTTTTGTAGGACACCAGCACGAATATATGAGGACCTATCCCATATATCAGGGAGAGATACAAAGTAACCCGGCAGCATACGGAATTGTATATGTTATGGGTAATTCCGGAACCAAGATATACGCAGCCGGGGCAGATTTTCCTTATATTGACTGCGAAGAAACTGGCAGCAATTATCAGGTAATAGATATTGACGGTAATGTTATGACCATGACTTCCCAAAAAGCCAGTGGGGAGCTGATAGAAAGCTACACCATAAATAAAGGCCTAATAAACCCAATCTATCTGATTATTCCGGCAGTTGATGTTGATTATACGATTGGCGCTACAGATGATGGTATTTCCTTGCTGACCATCCAGAGCGAAGTAGCAAAATCCAAAAACTTTATAGTTGATATTCAGCCGATATCTGCACATCTGGGATCGGAAACCATTATATTTTCCCATTTCCGGGATGGTTCTCAGGTGGGGCTGAACCCGGTTCAAAATGATTTTGATACTGTTAGTACTGCTCAGGCGGGATTCAACGTCGAGGGCGGCGATTTGGTTAGGGTATTCATGGTGGATGACCTGACCAGTGCTCTGGATTATAACCCGGTAGTTTTGCAGTAGGGTTGAATCGGCAGCCAGAGCATGGAATAAGAGGAATAAGGGGGTGACCAGCGCTACCCAAAGCAAGAACAGTAGACACCACATATACAGGGGAGAGGTGGTTTATTTATGTTTAATAGGAGAAAAGGGTGGGGCAAATTAGTTGCCTTGTGCTTAATGTTAGCCCTATTGGTGGGACCCGGCGGTTTAATGATGCCCGGGGCAGCCGATGCGACCAGCAGCTTCGATGAAATTCAGACCGACTACATCACCGTCAATTCGGACCTAATGGCACCGACGGCGGCCTTCACCGCTGATGCAACCAGCGGCACAGCACCTCTTGTGGTCAGTTTTACCGACGAGTCGACAGGTACAGCGCCATTAACCTATGCTTGGGACTTCGATAATGATGGCACGGTGGACTCTACCGACCAGAACCCGAGTTTTGAATATAGTGCAGCCGCCATCTACAGCGTTAAGCTAACGGTAACCAATACCGCCGGCAGCGACGATGAGATAAAGACGGACTTTATTACGGCAGCAGAGGCGCCGGCAATTGATGTTCTCTACGACGGGACAGTTACTTTGACACCTGACGAAACCTTTGATGTGACTCCCCCCAACTCAAGTACAGCTTATACCGTCAGCAAGACTACACCCCTGGGAGCCCTTCAGGCGGCAGCAGATGCCGGCAGCTTCACATATAACATAACTGATAAGCGTTGGTCTTATGATGGGGTACTCCTCCTGGACGACATAGGCACTTATCTCCGTGACAAAACTAATGGGGTCTACTGGTATGCCTATGTCAATGATGTATATAAAGATGGATATATGAACACCCCAGCAGGACTGAACGTTATCGAATTGGTGGATGGGGACAAAGTTGAATTCTACTATGCCGCCGGTATTACCGATCCGACTGACCTTAATGCCGTCAAGGCAGCGGCTGCTGCCGCAGTGAAGACCGTTGCGGCTACCGGGGTGGCACCAACTGATTGGACTCTTCAGCTCTCCGGGGCTAAGAATGCCAGTGTAACCAAGGCCTTCTTTGAGAATGGTCAGGCCTGTTCGTCCTCAACTCATCAAGTGTCCTGGACCGACGGTGATGGCAATGTCTGGGGAGGCGTGCCGCTGTGGCTGCTGGTGGGCATGGTTGATGATGACCCTGATGTTGGTTCCAGCCATTATAACTTTAACGACGACCTCGCCACTCAGAATTATCAAGTTGATGTTATTGCGGGTGACGGATGGAAGGCAACCCTCGATAGTGCTGCTATCGCCCGCAACAATGGGTATATCGTAGCCAATACCCTTAACGGAGAACCACTTCCTCTTAAGACTGATTCAGGAAAAGACTGCTGGCCATTGTATCTGAAGGGTTCAGCTGTTTTTGGCGGACAACAGGTAGGCAACATTGTTAAGATCGAGCTTTTAAATCTGCCTGAACCACCCTCGGGATGGACCCTGGAAAT
Organism: Syntrophomonas sp.; assembly: GCA_041672985.1. Lineage (GTDB taxonomy): Bacteria > Bacillota > Syntrophomonadia > Syntrophomonadales > Syntrophomonadaceae > PHAA01. The sequence goes on from JBAYYO010000347.1 coordinate 2,884, forward strand.
GAGCGGAGAAGTAGGGGATACCATCACCCAGGAGGAGTTTGAAG
>JBAYYO010000348.1:0-2921 GCA_041672985.1 Syntrophomonas sp.
GGTTAATCATGCTTTAAAGACGCTTCCAGCCGATGACGCCTTCTCCCTGTAAAGCTGGGGTTAACTTACTTTGCTCCTTCATCGTCATTAACATTGATGAAATTACTTCGCAGTATAACATAGCGGCGGGGGCTGTGCAAGCGTTTTATCAACCAACCGATTTTACTCTAAAACAGTCGCTATCTGTGCCTCGCTGACATCATTAAAAATCTGGCTTATCCCCAGCCCGGTAGGTAATATGAGCTGCATTCTACCACCAATGTTCTTTTTGTCCTTGTGCATCTGGGCAATAATATCTGCACCGTTTAAATTCCCGTAGGACACTGGCAATCCCGCTCTGACTATTAAGTTTTCAATTCTATCCTCATCCGGTTGGGGCAGCAAACCTAAATTATGGGCCAGTCGGGCTGCATAGATAATTCCAATACCCACCGCCTCGCCATGGGTAAACTGCTCGTAATTAGTCAGGTTTTCGAAAGCATGCCCGAAGGTATGACCCAGGTTGAGCAGGGCACGTAATCCGGATTCGGTTTCATCCTGAGCTACAATTTCTGCTTTGATGGAGCAGCAGCGGGAGACAATATGCATCAGACACTCACTGTCCCGAGACATTATTCTCGTCAGGTTATTTTCTAAATAGTTGAAGAACTCCAGGTCCCAGATGATTCCGTATTTTATTACCTCGGCCAGGCCGGTCAAGTATTCTCTTTCAGGAAGAGTCTTAATAAAATCGACATCTATAAAAACGAGGGCAGGTTGATAGAAGGCACCTACCAGGTTTTTACCCTGGGGCAGATTTACTCCGGTCTTACCCCCTACACTGCTATCCACCTGAGCGAGAAGGGTGGTTGGAATTTGAACATAGGTTATACCCCGCATATAAGTGGCTGCCACAAAACCAGCAATATCACCGACAATGCCGCCTCCCAGAGCCAGTACAGTCGATTTCCGATCCAGACCGAACTCAACCATCTGTTCATGAAGTCCTGCCGTTGTGGCCAGGTTTTTGCATCCCTCACCGCCTGCTATCACTGCCGATTCCACTTGAAAATCAGCCTGGCGCAGTATATTTAACAAATTATCCCCCGCCAAACGAAAGACATTTTCATCAGTGATTAAAACAATTTTTGAAGTTTTCGGAATAAAGTGGAGCAGGTCGGCAAATTGTGTCATCCAATTGTTGCCGATTCTAATATCATAGCTGCGATCACCCAATTCAACTCTCACGATGCGCCCCTCCCCCATGATGTATAAAGAAAAATCTTCTGGTGGTCGACTGGCTTTTTAAATGTAGAGGCTATGCAAAACATCCTCAAAGCCCGGGAAAGAAATATCGATGCATTCCGCTCCTCTTATGATCGTCCGCTCCGGGGCTATTAGACCCATTAATGCGCAGGCCATAGCTATACGATGGTCATGATAAGATTCGCAGACAGCTCCCTTGAAATTCCGCCCACCATTAATAATCAAACCATCATCGGTTTCCTGAATATTTGCCCCCAAGCGGGATAGTTCGGTGGTAACTGCCCTTAAACGATTGCTTTCTTTGACCTTAAGTTCGGCGGCGTCTTTTATAACCGTTTGACCTTCAGCAACCGCGGCAGCAACGGCAAGAACGGGAATTTCATCAATCAGACGAGGAATTATATTTCCCCCAATAACTAACCCTTTTAAACCTTTGCCCTCTACGGTTATGTCGCCCATTAACTCGCCCGAACTTTCAAACTGGTTGGATATGCTGATCCGGGCCCCCATTTCTGCCAGCACGTCCAGGATTCCAGTTCGGGTCGGATTTAAACCCACCCGGTTAACTGTAATTTTGGAGCCGGGGATTATTGCTCCCGCCACCAGAAAAAATGCAGCTGAAGAGATGTCACTGGGGACTATTACATTTTGGGCATTTAATGCACCCGCTTTAATCACGGTTGTCAATTTATCCGTCTGAATACTGGCCCCAAAAGCCCTGAGCATTTTTTCAGTGTGATCGCGCGATAAAGCTGGCTCAGTGACCACAGTCTCTCCGGTCGCATATAATCCGGCTAGAAGCAGCGCTGATTTTATCTGCGCGCTGGCCACGGGGGTATGATAATCGATGGCTTTAAGATGTCCGCCCCTTATGGCTAGTGGAGCATAACGGCCTTCGCTCCTACCCCACACCTGGGCACCCATTTTCCGCAGAGGTTCGGCCACCCGGGCCATTGGACGTTGGCGTATCGAAGCATCCCCGGTTACGATGGACAAGAAATCCTGCCCGGCCAGCAACCCGGAGAGCAATCGAATGGTGGTGCCGGAATTACCTGCATCCAGGGAGTTTTCAGGTTCTGATAAGCCAGCCGGGCCTTTACCCTTCACCTGCAAATGGGTGGGACTCATTTGATCAATTTCAATACCCAGCTGCCGGATACATCGTACGGTGCTCTGACAATCTTGCCCCGGCAAAAAATTTTGGATGTCGGTGATACCGGAAGCAATGGCCCCGATCATAACGCTGCGATGAGAGATTGATTTATCACCAGGTATATTTATCTGTTTAGCAATTGTTTTAAGAGGCTTAACCAACAGGTCCATTCATTTCCCTCATTTCCCTCATTGGCTATATTCAGCTCGATTATAGTCTATTATTATAAACGAAAAACCTTGAAAACCAAAGAAGATGCCCAGCGGTTAAATATTTCCCAAATATCGTAAATTAATTAATATTTAATAAAGGAAAAAATGCACAAGATACAGAAATAGTTAGCAGGGAAAAATAGTGTATATTGGAAAGGAGCAGAAAAATGAAGAAAAATGTACTGGTTTGGTTAGTGCTGACTGTATTTGTTCTCTCAGCAGCCGGTTGCTCTTCCGCGCCCAAGGACAATGCCGATCAAGTAACCCCCACGGAGGCAGTGAACTTTAAGGCAGCTGTTCTGAGAGGTCCC
>JBAYYO010000349.1:0-2894 GCA_041672985.1 Syntrophomonas sp.
AATGGGTAAAGATGTACGGGACCTGAAAGTAGATAGCATGGAAATGATTAATTGGCATGAGATCGGATTAAAATCATCATAAATATTCTGGTGCTTTCTTTTGTGGAATCAGCATTAAGCGCTTACTGTTATTGGATTTCCTAATTGGCGGCGATGACTTTCCGCAACTAGTCCCGAGATTATAAATTGCCGTTCACCCCCGACTATTTTGCCATATACAGTCGACCCCCAGTACAGTGCAAGCAGAGGTCATTTCATTGACAGAGGTAGGTTGCTATTGTATAATATCCATTGTTATCAATGACTTGGAGGTCAAATCATTTATCGTGCGGTGGTGGTGGAATCGGCAGACACGTACGTTTGAGGGGCGTATGGGGAGACCCGTGCGGGTTCAAGTCCCGCTCACCGCACCATATTAGCTAAATATTGAGCTTTGCATGTTCAGGAAAAATCTGGATACGTAGAGCTTTTTTATTGGGACGTATGCATGATGCGTATGCGGTAAAAACGTATGGAGCGAAACTGCGAATATCCTCTAATTCAAATTGGGAGGTATTTAAACTGCGTATGTAATGCAGGTGGACTTGATTCCGAGAAGCATAAAAAATCAGACCCATTCCGGGGTCTGCAAACTGCCTATCCTGTGCTGTATATTTACGACGCACATATAAACCTGACTTTTACACCAAACCCACCAGAAAATGGCCGCAATCCCTTGATACAGGTGGAATAGCGGTCTTTTTGTTTTGTCATAAATATGTAGTGGAAAACCTTATTTTTTGGCTTGAGCCAAAATTTTTTTATATCCCCAAGACGAAGTCTTTTATTAGTAAAATCAATCCCTAATACTTCTCCAATAGCATCAGAAATCTCACTTCTGTAATCAAACAAATAGATGTTTTCATGTTCATTAGAACAGGAGATTCTATTAAGACATTCAACAATCTTTTCGGCAGAATAAAGTCCGCCGGTCTTCTTTTGAATGATCCGCATAATAGTAAGAGCTATAAAACAAGTCAGAAAATGAGCATTAATGTGATCCTCAAGGGACACATAGACCGGCCGTGTTTCCAGTACCCCCTTAGTGACCCGAAACGTGGTTTTGGAGAGCACTCCTTTAAAAAATAATTGCATCAATTAATGCATAAACCTTTACGGTAGGCATATAATATAGTATCATTGCATTGCAAAGAGGTGGTGCAATGAATCCGCATTACAATCAGAGTTATACCCGAGAGCAAATAGTGCTGATTTTACAGACAATACAGGATTGCGTAAGAGAGAGCCGTTTTTATATTTCTAAAAACGAGAATAGGCAAGAAAACATAGAATTTATAAACGAGTATAACCTCACCAGCAAAAAGCAGAAAGAAATTCTTTTGCAAATTGCGCCTGAGGATTTCTGCCATACGCTACAAAATACTAATTTGGGATTTGAATATGAGGTCTTATATGTATTTTGTTCGCAGGTAATGTTATTCAAATTTGGAGGCGATGAAGAAATGGTAGATGTTTATACCAAATTTAACATAATAGACATCAGCGAAGGAAAGCGCGTGGTAGTCATATCATTCCATAAGCGTAACAAGCCGATCGATTACTTTTTTAAGTAATAGTCGGAACTGAAAGGAGAGGTTTTATGAATGAGAAAACAACATTCTGTGAGGAATGCAGAGCAGATGTGGCCTATTATTGTGAGAGCGTTTCTTTAAAAGGCTTATTGAAAGGTGAAGAATATAGTTATACCGGAAAGAAAGCCTTGTGCACCGAATGTGGTGCTGAAGTCTATGCGGCCGAAATTGAAGACGGCAATCTTAAGGCACTTTACGATGCTTATCGTCAAAAGAACGGCATCATTTCGCTTGAAAAAATTATAGAAATTCCGCAAAAATACAACGTCGGAAAACGGCCACTATCATTGCTTTTAGGTTGGGGAGAGATGACGTTTTCCCGTTATTGCGATGGCGATATGCCGACAAAGCAATATTCTGATATTCTTCAGAAAATATACGATGAACCGTCTTTTTACCTTTCGTTGCTGGAAGAGAATAGAGGCAACCTCCGGTCTCAGACAGCATTTGAAAAGAGCAAACGCCAGACTGTGGAGTTACTGGGTGGTCAAATGACTGCAGCGTCCAAAGTGGATGAGGTTATTGACTACTTATTGTTCCAGTGCGAAGACATCACACCACTGGCATTGCAGAAGGCTCTATATTATACTCAGGGATTCTACTATGCTTTTATGAACAGTTTTTTGTTTGCTGAGGACTGCGAAGCGTGGGTGCATGGGCCAGTTTATCGAGAGATTTACAACCGTTACTCGAGTTACCGTTTTGATCCGATAGAAAGCAATGGTGAGTTTGACGTTTCTGTTTTTACAGATTTCGAAAAAGCGGTTATTGATAGCGTTATTCAAAACTTCTGCTGTTACAGTGGAAAAATATTGGAGCGATTTACACACTCGGAAATGCCCTGGATAAAAGCCCGCGGGCGTTTGCCGGCTAACGCGAATTCTAATCGAACAATTACTAAAGAGGATATCGGAGAGTATTTCAGTGCTGTAAAGCAGAAGTATAATATGTTAACACCGAATGACATCGAGAACTATGCTCAGGTCATGTTTAACAGGACAATGAGAAGTTGACGAAAAAGACGGAAAACAACTGCTAAAATAGTAGCATGAATAATCAATTTGACGCCTTCACGGGACGACCCGCGAGGGCTTTTTATTTGCTCAAAACGAGGTGAATCTTAATGCCTTTTAAGCCCAAACGACCGTGTTCCCAACCTGGCTGTCCGAAGCTGACCGGGTGCAGGAGTCAAATCTCTACAGCCTTTGCCATGGAGAACGGGCGGCTCCCTTCGCGCGCAAAAATTACAGTTCAAACGGGGGA
>JBAYYO010000350.1:0-2892 GCA_041672985.1 Syntrophomonas sp.
CTTACCGCTGCCCGTGTCCCGGGGCGCCATAGCTGCATCAGTGAGCATGCGGGATGACATCAAGGGAACAATGGTGAGTGATACCAGCAGGGAACAAAATATGGCAAAACTAATCGTAACCGCCATGGGCTTGAAAATTACTGAAGCCAGTCCTTCCACAAACAAGATAGGGAAAAAGACCGCAATGAGAGTCAGGGTGGCGGCGATAACTGCGCTGCCCACCTCCGAAGCTCCGGTCACAGCCGCTTCCAGGGGCGGCAAACCTAGACTGCGGTGTCGGTATATATTCTCAAAGACCACGATGGAATCATCGACCATGCGCCCTACCCCCAGGGCTAATCCGCCCAGAGTGATCAAGTTTAAGCTGCTGCCGTTAAAATACATCAGGATAAATGTCGCTATAATCGAAAGGGGAATAGCCGTGAAGACAATGAAGGTGCTGCGCACTTTACGCAAAAACAGGAACAACACCACCATGGCCAGCAGAGCTCCCTCCCAAATAGTCCTTTCCGTGGATTGCAGAGACTGATTAATAAAGGTTGATTGATCAAACACTATCTTGACATTCAGGTCAACATCCAGCTCTTTTTCCACCTGGCTCAACTCCGCCTTAATAGCATCACAGGCAGCCGCCGTATTGGAGCCGCTTTGTTTGAGCAGATGAACACCTACCGCAGCCCCCTGATCCACCCGGGTGATCTGGGTATCATCCTTGTATCCGTCTGTTATAGTGGCTATATCACGCAGGAATACCGTATTACCGGTGGTGGTGAGAATGGCCACTTCTTTAATATCATCAATACTCTCAAACTGCTGCAGATTGCGCACAAAATAGGAGCGTTGATCCAGATTGACTTTACCGCTGGAAGAATTAAAGTTCTCAGCCTGCAAGACCTGGTTTACCTGGCTCAGCGACAATCCATAGTTCTGAAGTTTTATGGGATCAACATCCACCTGTACCTCACGCTGCAGCCCGCCGGTAATAACCACCGAAGCCACCTCAGGTATACGTTCCAGGCGGGGTTGAATCTTGTCCTCTGCAATTGACTGCAGCTGACCGAGAGTCATTTTTTCCCCCCCGGTGATACCAATTTGCATAATAGGCATCATATTGGGATCCATCTTCAATACCATGGGTTTATCCACCCCACTGGGCAGAGCCCTCTCAACTATGGCGATCTTTTCTCTCATTTCTATGATGGCATTATCCATATCGGTACCCCAGCCAAAACTGACCAGGGTCATCGAAGAGCCGGCACTGGATCTGGATTCTATTGTTTTGACGTTGCCGACTGTGTTGATGGCGCCCTCAATAACCTTACTGACACTGGACTCCACTTCCTCCGGTCCGGCACCTGCATAGGAGGTAACTACCACTGCTACCGGCAGCTTCATCTCCGGGTAGAGATCCACCACCATCCGGGACAGGGTAAAAAAGCCCAGAATAATAACAACCGCTACCGTTATTATCATTGTCACCGGTCTTTTAACTGCAATATCAACTATTTTCATTACTGGGCCTCCCCGGCGACAACTTTAACCAGCGTGCCTTCACTAACCAGGGTGTTGCCTTTGACTATGATTTCCTGTCCAGGCGTAAGCCCGGAAATAATCTCTACATAACTATCATTTTTAATACCAGTCTTAACTTCGACTTCCCGAGCCCGGCTGTCCTGGTCCACAACAAAAACTATCTCCCGTCCGCCCTTGGGAATTACCCCGCTGAGAGGAACCGCTGTAACCCCGTTTTTGCTGATCGTATCGACCTTAAGCTCGGCAAACATGCCTGACTTGATACGTCCATCAGGGTTAGGCAGGGCTACCTTGACCACATAATTATGTTTGGCAGGATCGGCTACCGAGGCAATACTGGCCACCTGGCCTTTAAACATCTCCTCCTGGACAGCTTGCACCTGCACATCGACCTCGCTGCCCTTCTGTACATAACTGACCTCCAATTCACTCACCATTACCTCAATTTCCAGAGCAGTGGTATCGCTGACAATGGCAGCGGCCACCGCCGGGTTGGCACTATCACCTAAAGACAACCCAATGCTTCCTAAAACCCCGTTAATAGGCGAACTAATCACACATTTATCCAAAGCAGTGCGAGCGGCCTGCAAGCCCGCCTCGGCTTGCGCCACCGCTGCCTGGGCACTACCGGCCGTAAGCGATTCGTATTTCAACCGGGCTAATTCCAGCTGCTGAGCAGAAATGGCCCCCGCTTCATGGAGGCTCTGTGCCCTGGCAAAATCTGCCTGGGCTGACTCCACCTGCAGCTCATTATTGCGCAACCCGGCCTGAGCCAAGGCCACCCCCGCCTCCGCCTGTTTCACTCCAGCTATGAAGTCAGTATTATCCAGAGTTATCAGAGTCTGCCCCGCCTTTACATAATCACCGGGCTGAGCATAAATACCCGTAACCCGGGCTGCTGCCTTGGGCATAAGATAGACCTCATTCTGACCCCTCACAATTCCTGAATAACTCACCCGCTTGGTCAGGTCCTGTACCTGTACCGGTGCAGTATTGATGGTTAGCTCCGATTCCTTAACCACTTCCGTAGTTTTATTGCACCCGCTCACCGCCAGCAATGCCACCAACAAGGCCATAACCAGCCCCAAATACCATTTCCGTTTATTCACCCGTTTCCCTCCTCATTTTCCGACCCGCCGGTCAATCCATTGCTTTATTATACCTTCCAAGCACTTCCAGGGTCAATCAAAATATGTGGACAGGGGGGACAGGGGGACAGGTTTAGTGTCCCCCTGTATGCATTTCCTAATGTGGACACTGTAAGCACGAGGGGACACTAAACCTGTCCCCCTGTCCCCTGTCCCCCGGAACTCATTATTCGCGCGGGTAGGTACTGCCGCAGTTAACGGCCAGATCATC
>JBAYYO010000351.1:0-2871 GCA_041672985.1 Syntrophomonas sp.
AAATTATGCCTGCGCACCTCTGCGTCCTGATGAGACATGGGATACTTCTTAGGTATTATTTTCCGTTTAGGCTCTGACATTGGCATCCTCCCTTCTTAACAACCTGAAGAGCTTCTTTTTCTTCATTTTTAAATATCTTCGCCCGTTGTAATATTAAATCCCAATTTACTGTGTGTCCGTCGAATTCCGGACCATCTACACAGGCAAACATAGTCTGGCCGGCCGCTTCCAATCGGCAAGCCCCGCACATTCCGGTACCATCGACCATAATTGTGTTCAAGCTTACCACTAAAGGCAGGTCTGGGGGAACAACCTTAGCCACTGCCTGCATCATTACCACTGGGCCAATCGCTACCACCCGATCCACCTTTTCACGGTCCAGCACCTCTTTAAGTACATCGGTAACAAATCCCTTGGTCCCGGCCGTACCATCATCGGTGGCCACGTATAGTTGGGAACTGATTTTTTCCATTTCGTTTTCCCAAATCAGCATGTCCTTGGAGCGTGCGCCGATTATCGATATTAGTCTGTTGCCGGCTTCGTGTAAGGCTCTAGCTACAGGATAAACGGGTGCCACTCCTACTCCCCCGCCTATACATACTACCGTACCGAATTTCTCAATTTCGGAGGCACATCCCAGGGGGCCGGCAAAATCCAGTATGAAATCGCCCTCATTCATTGCTCCCAATAAATTGGTAGTCCTGCCTACCTCCTGAAAGATGATGGTAATAGTGCCCTGTTTCGCATCAAAATCAGCTATGGTCAGGGGTATTCTCTCTCCTGTTTCATCGATGCGCAGAATGATAAATTGCCCCGGTTGTGCTTTGCGCGCTATTTCCCGTGCTTCGATTTTAAACAGCTTTATCCTGGGTGCCAGATCCTGCCTCTCAACAATCTTATGTATCATAACCCTCCCCTTAAACAGAATTAGCTTATTTAAAAGCTTTAACTACCATAAATATACGATATTTTCAGTAGGTATGCTATTCCATAAAAGCTGGTTGAGCTTTTTAACCGGCTTCGTTTTTAAGATCGGTACCCGCAAATTGACTGTTATATAAGTCTGCATAAAATCCCCCCTGCTCGAGGAGCTCTTTATGGGTGCCCTGCCCAATAATGTGGCCGTTATTCATAACCAGAATTAATCCGGCATCACGAATAGTGGATAATCGGTGGGCAATCACGAAACTGGTTCTGCCTCGCATTAAGGTTAGCATGGCCTTTTGAATATACACCTCAGTCCTGGTATCAACGTTGCTGGTGGCTTCATCCAGGATCAAGATAGCCGGGTCGGCCAGTATCGCTCTGGCTATAGTCAAAAGTTGCTTTTGACCCTGCGATATATTCGAGGCCTCTTCATTAAGAATGGTATCATACCCATCGGGCAGTGTCCTAATAAAATGGTCAGCATGGGCGGCCCGGGCGGCAGCTATTATTTCCTCCTCGCGGGCACCCTCGCGTCCATAAGCTATATTTTCCCGTATAGTGCCGTTAAACAGCCATGTATCCTGGAGCACCATCCCGAAAATACTGCGCAAAGATCCCCTTTTAATATTCCTGATATCCAGCCCGTCAACAGTAATCTTCCCGCCCTCAATTTCATAAAACCGCATCAGGAGGTTTACCAGAGTGGTCTTGCCGGCTCCGGTTGGACCTACGATGGCTATGGTCTGTCCCCGCTTCACGTCGATATTCAGGTCTTCAATCAGGGGCACATCCTTCTGGTAGCTGAATTTTACGTTGTGGAAAGCGACATCACCCCGGGCGACATTTATATCTCTGGCGCCATCTTGATCGGGAACCTCTTCCTGCGCGTCCAGAATCTCGAAAACCCTTTCGGCCGAAGCGATGGTAGACTGAAGAACATTAGCTATATTGGCAGTTTGTATGATGGGATGGGTAAATTGCCGGGAGTATTGAATAAAGGCCTGCACATCACCAATAGTAATCGCCCTCTTGGTCACCAAAATACCGCCCACCACGCAGATTATAACATATCCAAAATTACTGATAAAACTCATGAGAGGCATAATAATGCCGGCCACAAACTGTGCTTTCCAACCTGCATCGTAAAGGTTTTGGTTAATAGCATTGAACTCTTCTATTGATTGCCCCTCCCGCCCGAATGCCTTCACTATCTGATGACCGGTATACATCTCCTCCACATGTCCATTCAGTTCCCCCAGCGCTTTCTGCTGCGCGGCGAAATACAACTGGGAGCGGGACGCCATTAATTTTGTAATCAGGGCATAAAGAGGCAAGGTTACCATGGTAATAAGGGTAAGCAAGGGACTTATAGTCAGCATCATGATAACAATGCCCAGCAAGGTCACTACCGCAGTGATAAGCTGGGTTAGGCTCTGTTGTAAGGTGGCAGCAATATTATCAATATCATTGGTCATCCGGCTCAATACATCCCCGTGGCTGCGAGAGTCGAAGTATTCGAGCGGCACCCGGGACAGTTTATGGTATACATCCTTGCGCATATCATACACTGTATTTTGAGCAACCCCGGCCATAATGTATTGTTGAATATAGCTGAAAAAGGCACTGGCTATATATAATCCGGCCAAAATAATTACTATATGCCGGATGAAATCAAAATCAATATAGGCGCCGGGTATGTGATTATATTTCATCATGAGTCCTTCAAATAGCTTGGTTGTAGCCTGCCCCATTATTTTCGGGCTAAGGATACTAAAAATGGTGCTCAAGACAGCAAATACTATCACCGCTATGAGATGCCAGCGACGGGGCTGCAGATATCCAATCAATCGGCGCAATGTGCCTTTGAAGTCTTGGGCCTTTTCGGCCGGTGTCATCATTCCCCCGGCCGGTCCCCGGCCAGGGCCGCTGAACATTCTGCCACCG